>JAXDLF010000308.1:0-5773 GCA_034666765.1 Chloroflexota bacterium | reverse complement strand
AAGGTCCGCGACAGGATCGGGAAGTCCGCGCGAATCCGCTCGACGTCGAGCGCCGACGCGGCCTTCCGGGGAGCGGTGACGGCCACTAGCCGGCCACCGCCGCGACCGGCTCCTTGTAGAGCTCCTCGCGGACGAAGTCGTAGCCCTTCTTCTCGAGCTCGGCCGCGAGCTCACGGCCGCCGGTGCGGACGATCCGGCCCTCGACGAGCACGTGCACGAAGTCCGGCTGGACGTAGCGGAGGATCCGCTCGTAGTGCGTGATGAGCAGGATGCCGATGTCCGGTCCGCGCAGGGACTCGATCCCCGTCGCGATCGTCTTCAGCGCGTCGATGTCCAGGCCCGAATCGGTCTCGTCCAGGATGGCGAAGGACGGCGCGAACATGTGCATCTGGAGCGTCTCGAGCCGCTTCTTCTCGCCGCCGGAGAACCCGTCGTTCACCGCGCGCTTGAGGAAATCGTCCGGCACCTGCAGGAGCTGCATCTTCTCGGCGAGCAGCTTCCGGAACTGCGGGATCGGCATGTCGTTCTTCTTCTCGGCGCCGGGCGTCGCGCGGCGCGCGTTGATCGCGGTGCGCAGGAAGTTCGCGACGGACACGCCCGGGATCGCCGAGGGGTACTGAAACGCGAGGAACAGGCCCTTGCGGGCCCGCTCGTCGACCGGGAGGGCGAGCATGTCCGCGCCGTCGAGCAGGACCTGCCCCTTCGTCACCTTGTATCGCGGGTGGCCCATGATCGCGAGCGAGAGCGTGCTCTTGCCCGAGCCGTTCGGCCCCATGATCGCGTGGGCTTCGCCGCTCTTGACGACCAGGTCGATCCCGCGAAGGATCTCCTTGTCGTCAACGCTGACGTGAAGGTCTTTGATCTCGAGCGTCGACACTCTGTCTCCCCTTGCGACGCGCCCTACGGCGCGACGGTCGCGTTCTGCTGCTGCGTCTGCCGGGCCAGCTCGGCCAGCGTCATGCCGTCGAGCGCGGTGGCGATCGTCGATTGGAGCTTCAGCCACACGAGTCGCGTGCCGCACCCCTGCTCGCGCACGCAGTTGAGGACCGGATCGCCCTCCGCGGTGCACACCTGCGGCTCGATCGGCCCTTCGAGCGCGCGCACGACGTCGCCGGCGGTGATGGCCGACGGCTCGCGCGCGAGCGTGTAGCCCCCACCCGCGCCGCGCTTGCCGTTCACGAGGCCGGCCTTGCGCAGGATCGCGACGAGCTGCTCGAGGTAGGCCTCGGGGAGCTGCTCGCGCTCGGCGACCGCATGGAGCGAGACGCTCCCGCCGCCGAAGTGCCGCGCCAGATCGACCATCAGCCGCATCCCGTACTCGCCTCTGGTGGAGACGTGGAACGCCGCGGGGCTGGTGGCATTTCCGAGCACTATGGTCGGAATTCTACCGCGTCGCGGGTGGCCCGGCTAGCCCTCAGTAGGCTCTGCCGATGACGCTCGGCTTCACGCGCGCGGCCGTTGGGTCGACGAATCCGGCGAAGGTCGCCGCGGTGCGCGACGCCCTGGCGACGCTCGCGCCGGGCTGCGCGATCGCGCCGCTCGACGTGCCATCGGGGGCCGGGCGGCAGCCGTTCGGCGACGCCGCGACCCGGGCCGGGGCGCGCGAACGGGCCCGGAAGGCCCTCGCCGCCGACGGCGCGGACATCGCGTTCGGGCTCGAGGGCGGCGTGGAGCTCGACGGCGACCGAGTGTGGCTCCTCTCCTGGGTCGCGGCGATCGACCCGGCCGGACGCGAGGGCTACGCGAGCGGGTTGCGGATGCTCCTGCCGCCGTCGCTCGGGCCGGGTCTGCGCGATGGGTCCGAGCTCGGCACGCTCGTCGACGCGCTGTTCGGGGTGCACGACAGCAAGACCGCGAGCGGCGCGATCGGCCTGCTCACGGGCGGCGCGGTCTCACGCACCGATGCGTTCGCCGACCTTGTCGCGATGAGCCTGGCCCCCTGGATCCATCCCGACCACTATCGGTAGGCCGTCGCCCGCCGGCTCCGCGGGCAGGCCATCGTCGGGGCGGAAGGCCCGCGTGTAGAGACGCCAGTACAGCGCGTGCGCGGCCATGAGGGACTGGTGCGTCCCGTCCTCCACGATGCGTCCGCGCTCGAGCACGAGGATCCGGTCCGCGCGCTCCACCGTGGTGAGCCGGTGGGCGATGACGATCGTGGTGCGGCCGAGCATCAGGCGCGCGAGGGCCTCCTGCACCAGGTACTCGCTCTCGTTGTCGAGCGACGACGTCGCCTCGTCCAGGAGCAGCACCGGCGAGTCCCGCAGGAGCGCGCGGGCGATCGCGATGCGTTGTCGCTGGCCGACCGACAGCTTCACCCCACGCTCGCCGACGATCGTCTCGTACCGCTCGGCCAGCCGGTCGATGAACTCCGTCGCGTTCGCGGCGTCCGCGGCCGCCCGGACCTGCGCGTCCGTCGCATCGAGACGGCCGTAGCGGATGTTGTCCCCAACCGTCGTGGCGAACAGGATCGGCTCCTGCGGCACCACCGCGATCTGGCCGCGCAGCGACCGGACCGTGAGGTCGCGGAGATCGTGGCCGTCGAGCGTGATGCGGCCGTCGGTCGGGTCGTAGAACCGCGAGACGAGGCTGACGAGCGTGGTCTTCCCCGCGCCGGACGGGCCGACGAGCGCGGTCGTCTTCCCCGCCTCGAACATGGTGGAGACGTCCGCCAGCACGACCGGCCCCTGCGCGTAGCGGAAGGACACGCCCTCGAAGACGATGCGGCCATTCGCCGCGGGGAGATCCGTCGCGCCCGGCCGGTCCTGGATCTCGGGTGCGGTGTCGAGCAGCGCGAAGATGCGATCGGCGGCGCCGAAGGCCTCCTGGACCTGGGTCCATTGCGACGCGAGCGCGCCCACCGGCCCCGCGACCATCCCGGCATAGAGCAGGAACGCGACGAGCTGGCCGGTCGTGGCCTCGCCGCGGATCACCTGATGGCCGCCGTACCAGAGGACCACGATCGACGCGGCGAATCCGAGGAAGCCGATGAGCGGGAACAGCGTCGATGAGAGGCGCGCTCGCTCGAGGACCTTCGCGAGCGTGATGAGCAGCTTCGACCGGAATCGCTCGGACTCGTAGTCCTCCCGGGTGAACGCCTGGACCGTGCGGACCTCCGCGATCGCCTCCTGCAGCACGCCGACCGCCTCGCCCTGGGCATCCTGGGCCTCGCGCGAGATGGTGCGGATCCGGCGCCCGAGGAACTGACCGAGCAGGCCGATCGGCGGCGCGACGACGAGGGTCAGGAGGGCCAGCCGCCAGTTCATCAGGAAGATCACGACGAGGCCACCCACGAGGGTCATGACCTGGCCGAGGACCGAGATGATCGTCTGGGTGATCACGCCGTGCACGAGCGTCGCGTCGCTCGTGACGTGGGACATCAGCTCGCCGGTCTTGCGCCGGGTGAAGAACGACAGCGAGAGCGACTGCAGGTGCCGCACGATCTCCATCCGCAGATCGAAGATCACGCGCTCGCCGGTCCACGTCATGACGTAGCCGCGGACGCCGTCGATCGCCGCGCGCACGAGCAGCACCGCGATGAGACCGACCACGAGCGTGTCGAGCAGGGCGGCGTCCTTGAGGCCCAGGTCGAGCACCCGGAGGACGACCTGCGGCCAGACCAGGCCGAGGATCGTGGACAGGACGAGCAGGGCGGCGGCGAGCGCGAGGTTGCGCCGGTAGGGCCGCACGAAGCGGAGCAGCCGGCGGTACATCGCGATGGACGGCTTCTTCTTCGGCTGGCCGCCGCCGCCCATCATCACGAACCCGTGCGCGCCGCCGCCGGATCCGGGCCGCATCATCATCGTCTGAGGGTAAGCGACGCGGGGCTTACTTCCCGAGCCCGACCTCGGCGAACAGCGCGCCCTGCGGGCTCAGCACCTTCTTCGTCGCGGCCGCCGGCGGCCCGCTCCAGGCGAGCGGGATTCGCGGGATCTCGCGCTGCACGATCTTCGAGACCTGCTTGTAGAGCTCCGATCGCTTCGACTGGTCGGGCTCGATCTGTGCCTTGCGCAACAGTCCGGCGACCTCGCGATTGACCCAGCCACCGGCTGCGGTCGGCTGGTCCTGTCCGTTCACGGCCGGCGGGATGAACGCCGCGCCCAGGATCTCGTCCGGGTCGAAGAGCGTCGTCGCGGTGAGCCCGATCCACATCGGATAGCGGTTCTCGCGGACGGCATCGGCGAACGTGACCGGATCGATCGTCTTCGGCTCGGCGTTGATCCCGGCGGCGGCGAGGTCGGCCGCGACGGCCTCGGCGACCCGGCGCATGTCCGGGACGGTGACCGTACCGCCAAGCACGTACCAGAGGTCGATCGCGAGCGACGGGTGGCCCGAGTCGGCCAGGAGCTTCTTCGCCGCGGCGACGTCGGCCTTCGCGAACTCGATGACCGAGTCGTCGAACCCGAGCATCGCCGGCGGCGGCAGCTGCGACGCGGGATCCGCGATGCCGCCGTACAGCCGGTCGACGAGCCCCCGCGGGTTGAGCGATTGGGCGATGGCCTGCCGGACGCGCGGATCGTCCAGCGGCGGCTGCGACAGATTGAGCCCGAGGTAGAGCACGGTCGTGTGGGGACGCGGCACGAGCTCCAGGCTCGGATCCGTTCGGATCGCGCCGACGTCGGAGATCGCGAGGTCCTGGATGAAGTCGACCGTGCCGGCACGGATCGCGGCGAGGCGGGCGGCCGCGTCGGGGATCGACGTGAAGCTGACGCTGTCGAGGTACGGCAGCTTCTGGCCCGACGCGTCCGGCCGCCAGTAGCGATCATTGCGCTCGAGGACCACCGGCTGCGCGCCCACCGGACCGCGCAGCGCCGGCGTGACGCGGAACGGGCCGGTCCCGGACGTGGGCGAGGCCGGTGACGCGATCGCGAACGTCGGCGTCGCGAGGGCACTCAGGAACCGGCCATCCGGCGCGCCGGTCACCAGCAGCAGACTGAGCGGATCGGGACCGGAGCCCACGTTCATGAGGAACGGCCGGGGGGCGGACAGCAGCGCCGTGACGACCGCGGCCGCATCGAGCGGCGTGCCGTCGTGGAAGGTCACTCCAGAGCGCAGCGTGAACGTCCACGTCATGCCATCCGGCCCGACGGACCATTTCGTGGCGAGCGCCGGCACGACCCCGTTCGGCCCGCGCGCGACCAGGCCTTCGAAGATCTGGCCGACCACCAGCGGGTTCGCATCCGCGGCGACCGGATCGAGCGATCCGATCGGGCCCGACAGCCCGACCCGAAGCGTGCCGCCGAGCGGCATCCTCACCGACGGCGGCGCCGACGGCGGCGTCGTCGCGGGAACGACGACGGCCGATGGCGAGGCGGACGGCCCGGGGGCCGACTGGCACGCCGTCACGACGACGAGGACCGCGAGGAGCAACGCGATGCGCTGGATCACTCGTCAGTCATACCACCGGGCCGCGCCGCGGAGTGCGGGGCGAGGGCTACGCGCCGGGGAAGTGGCAGGCCGCCCAGTGCCGCGGGGCGTGCTCGATGAACTCGGGATCCACCTCGGAGCAGATCTCCTGCGCCTTCCAGCAGCGGGTGTGGAACCGGCAGCCCGTCGGCGGGTTGACCGGGGACGGCACATCGCCGGTGAGGATGATCCGCTTCCGCTTCACCTCGACGATCGGGTCGGGGATCGGCACGGCCGAGAGGAGCGCCTGCGAGTACGGATGCAGCGGGTGCTCGTAGAGATCGATCCGGTCGGCGAGCTCGACGATCTTGCCGAGGTACATGACCGCGACCCGGTCGCTGATGTGGCGCACGACCGAGAGGTCGTGGGC
>JAXDLF010000307.1:0-7512 GCA_034666765.1 Chloroflexota bacterium | reverse complement strand
GCTGATCGAAGAACTCGCCGGCGTTGAACTGCTCGATGCCGCGCCGCAGGGGCTCGGGTGCCGGCTCGGCGCAGCGGGCGCGCGGATCCTCGTCCAGCGCGCCGCCGGGCACGCGCTTGGGCGGCCGGGCGGCCTTGCGATCGCGGCTAGTGGGCTCGGGCGGCTTCGGCGTCGAGCAGCTTCCGGAACCGGAGCTCGTCGATGATGAACTCGCGCACGCCCTCATTCTGGAAACCGTCGGCGACGTGCTCCAGCTCGTCCGCGTAGCTCACCGTGATGCCTTCGCGGATGTCATGGCCCGCGGCGAGGAAGCCCTTGGGCAGGGCGTAGATCCGCGTGTACTGGAAATGCCAGTTCGGGCCGGTCTGGCCGAGGAGCCTGCCCTTGATGCGGATGGCGCGCGGCTCCTCGCCGACGATCTGCGCGTACTTCCCCAGCTCGCGCTTCGCCTGGGCGCGCTCTTCGTCGGTCGTATCGGCGGGTAATGGGAATTCCGCGACGTCCTGTTCGCTCATCGGCGATGGTGATGGTAGCCTTTCGCTCGGCTGGAGGGACCGCGCAAGTGGGCTCCGGGATCTTTCATCAGAGGAGCTGCGACCGATGGCCTACGTGATCACTGAACCGTGCGTCGGGGTGAAGGATGCGAGCTGTGTCGACGTTTGCCCGGTCGACTGTATCTATACGACCGACGCCGACAACATGTACTTCATCCATCCCGACGAGTGCATCGACTGCGGCGCGTGCGAATCGGTGTGCCCGGTGAGCGCCATCTTCCCCGAGGACGCCGTGCCCGACAAATGGAAGAGCTACATCGAGATCAACAAGGCCTACTTCAACAAGTAGCGGGCGCGACGCAAGGAATCAGCGATCGGCGGCCTGAGGGCCGCCGATCGTCTTGTTCGCACGCCGCCTGGCGCGAGCCTGCTCACGGCTGCACACCAGGCACTGCTTGTTGTCGCGACGCTGGATGCCGGCACCCCGACTCACGTACGGGCGCACCCGCGCGGACGCGTACTCGTGCCCATGGACGCAATGCGACTTGTGCGAACCCCACTCGACGCGTCCGCGCGGGAGGATCGGCTGCCCGTCGACGAGGGCGAGCGCGTTCCAGGCCTGCACCCGCTTCACGCTCCCGAGCCACGGCTGCAGCAGGTGGACCAGGCGGTGCACGCCATCCGCGTGCTGGAGCCGCCACCGGTAGATCGGCTCGTTCGCATCCTCCTGCTCGTACGGCCCGTAGACCGTGCCGAGGCCGACGACGGCCATGAACCGCGCGAGCTCTTCCGGCACGTGCGCACCACCCTGCGTGATCGCGGCCTCGACGTACTTGTAACCACGGTGGGAGCGATGATCGCCTAGGGACGTCGAGCCCTCGGCGTCGAACAGCCCGGCGGCCCAGCTCATCGACGCCCGGGGCACCGCGGTCCAGGCCAGGCCGACCGCGGACTGGAACTGCGCGCGCTTCTGACGCGACAGCCAGGGCCCGATCAGCGAGCCCACCTTCGTGACATCCGCTCGACTGCTCGCGACCCACCGGTAGAGCGGCTGCCGACCTTCTACAAGCTTCGGGCCGGCGACGCGGCCGGCGCCGACGGCGGCGCGGAATCGGCTCAGCACCTCCGGGACGCCACCCACGCTGGCCTGATTGATCTGCGCGTGCGGCTGACCTCGCGGTCTCCGACGATCTCGCAGGATCGCCGCCCACCCATCCCCGTCGAAGAACCCGGCGGCCCACGCCAGCTCGTGGTCGTCCACCTTTCATAAGAGAGCACGGCGCGGCCGGGTTGTCGTGTCCCCCGTTCGGCCACTTCGGGGGGACCGTTCGGCCACCCCTCGCGGCCACCACGTGGCCGATCGCCCGTTACCGCGTCGCGAGCGGCAGCTTCTCCTCCGGCGGGGCGAACGACGCATCCAGCTCGTCGAGATCCCGCTTGGTGAGCCGCACGTCCGCCGCGCCGGCGTTCTCGCGAACGTGCGCCGTGCGCGCGGCCTTCGGAATGGCGATCACCCCCGGTTCGCGGATGACCCACGCGAGTGCGATCTGCGCCGCCGTCGCGCCGTGGCGCTCGGCGACGGCCGCGAGCGCGACGTGGTTCTCGGTCGTGAGGAGGCCCTCCTCGATCGGTGAGTACGCGATCACCGGCCGTTTGCGCTTCCGGCACCAGCCGAGCAGGTCGTACTCGATGCCGCGGTGCTCGAGGTTGTACAGCACCTCGTTCGCGACGATGCCCGCGAGACCGTCCTTCCGCCGCGACAGCTCCTCGAGGTCGTCGACGTCGAAGTTGCTCACGCCGGCGTACCGGATCCGCCCGGCGCCGATGAGCGCGTCGAAGGCCGCGAGGGTCTCCCCCAGCGGCACGTCGCCCCGCCAATGCAGCAGGTACAGGTCGATGCGGTCCGTGCCGAGCCGTCGCAGGCTGCGCTCGCAGGCCTTCGGCATGTCGCGGCGGCTCGCGTTCCACGGGTACACCTTCGTGACGAGGAAGACGCCGTCGCGGCGTCCGGCGATCGCCTCGCCCACGACGCGCTCGGCCCCGCCGTCGGCGTACATCTCGGCCGTGTCGATCAGCGTCAGCCCCAGCTCGAGCCCCGTCCGCAACGCCGAGATCTCACGTCGGCGGGCTTCCCGGTCCTGGCCCATCCGGTAGGTCCCCTGGCCGAGCACCGGCACGCGCGCACCGCCGGGAAGCTCGACCTCTCGCATCACGCGCGCCGGCGCATCCGTCGTGCCAGCACGAGCGCTAGTTGTCGACCAGCGGCCGTCTGGCGGGGAATCCGCCCTCGAGGGTGTGCCACCAGGCGATCCGATCGCCTTCGCCCAGCCGCCAGCAGAGGTAGACCTCTTCCCCGCCCCGCTCCGTCCGGAAGTCGATGAGGCCGCTGTCCATGTCCTTCACCTCGACGCCGAGCTCGGCGAGATCCCGCAGCAGCGCCTCGATCTCACGGGCGACCGGCGAGCTCGGCCGCGTGTCATAGGTCGCCTTACGGCGCTTCAGGTCTTCGACCAGGGGCCGAACGCGTGGCAGCAGCGCCTCGGCTTCGGCGCGGGTGAACTGCGGCATATCCTCACTCTACGTCGCGAGATTCGGGAGGGACCGATGGCCACGTTCGTCCTGCTGACCAAGGTGACCGCAGCCGGCGTCAAGACCCTGCAAGCGAACCCGCGACGGATCAAGGAAGTGAACAAGGAGATCGAGGCCCAGGGCGCGCGCGTCGTCGCGCAGTACGCAACCCTCGGGCGCTACGACTTCGTGAACGTGGTGGAGGCGAAGGACGCGGAAGCGATGGCCAAGGTCTCGGTGAGCCTCGCGGCGCGCGGCACGCTGTCGATCGAAACGCTGAGCGCGATCCCGGTCGAGTCCTTCGTTCGCGCGATCTCGGCGAAGAAGGGCGCGCGATAGCCCCGCCCGCCGGCCCGCGCATCACGCCGCCGGCGTACCCGGACATCGTGAAGACCGACGAAGACCGCGAGCGCTTCGGCCGGCTGTACGACGATCTCGTGCGCGTGCTCGGGCTGTCCCCGGCGGAGGCGCTCCTGAACGCCGCCAACCAGTTCGAGCTGGGCTTCGACGTCAGAGGGCCCTTCGAGAAGCGCAAGCGCCGCACGAAGGTCGCGATGCAGACCGCGCACGATCGTCGCGAGGAGGGCGCCGAGCCGCTGCCCTTCGATCTCGACCCGCCGGGCTAGCCGGTGCGGTACGCCGGACGCACCGCGGCCGCGGCGCTCGTGAGCGCCGGCGCGGCCGTCGCCGTCGCGCTCTTCTCCGCCTATCGACTCGCGGATGCCCCGATCCGCGGACGCCTCGCCGGACCCGACCCGGTCGGAACGCTCGCCTCGACGCTCGCCCTCGTGGTCGCGCTCATCGCCTTCTACCGCCTGGGCCGCTCGATCGCGGACGACGCCGCGTCGGCGCGGCCGGCGATCGCCGCCGGCGCGCTCGGCGGAACGCTCGCCGGGTTGGCCAGCGGCACGGCCCAGTCGGTCGCGCTGGCCGATTACCTGAGCGCCGTGCTCGCCGGCTACGCGGTCCCGCCGGAGTTCCTCGCGATCGCCCTCGGCGCGTACGTGGTCCTGGCGACGTGCGCGGCAGCCGTCGTCGCGTCCGCCGTGACCTACACCGGCTGGCACCGGGCGCGAGCCCGCTCCGACTGAGTCAGCCGACCGGGTAGGCCCCGATCAGCGCACCGACGGATTTCGCGTGGGCTTCGGCCTCGTCCCACGGCCGGTGGAGCAGCGTCAGGACCACGCCCGGCAGGCTGTCGGCCGTGACGAGCGTCCCGTCCGCCGCCAGGGCCGCGACGCGGGCCTCGGGCCGGCCGCGCAGCGCGTCGAGGTAGCGGCCGATGTCGGTCGGCGGGACGCCGAACAGGTCGAGCCCGTCGCGAAGGCGCACGATCGTGATGTCGTACGGCGTCATGGTGTGATTCGAGACGCCTTCACCGGCGACGTAGAGGACCTCGCCGGTGAGCAGGACCACCCGGCCGTCCGGCGCCAGCGCGTCCGCGTGCGCGAGGATCCGCGTCGCGACCGTCAGATCCGTCGCCGGCTGCTCACGGATCAGCATCTGGCCCCGGCCTTGCTGCGGGGATCGGCATGGCCAAGCCCAAGCCCTCCGCCAAGGAGATCAGGGCCGCGCGCGAGGCCGCGAGGCATCACCGCAAGAAACCGGGCGAGAAGCGAGCCGTCGCGCCGCGCCCCTTGCTCGCGCCGACGAAGAAGCGTCCCGCCGGCGAGACGAGCCTGACCTGGAACCTCGAGCTCGAGAAGCCGCCACCGCCGCCACCGAATCGGCCCAAGCCGCAGAAGCCCGTGAACCTCCGCGTGGGCAAGCGGAAGCCGAAGAAGGCGAAGAAGCTGAAGCGGGCGCTCTCGGCGAAGAAGCACTGACCTAGGCCGCGACGGCGGCGAGCAGGTCCTCCGCGCGGCGCACCGGCGCGTCGGCCGGGATCTCGTCGTCGCGTGCCGGCGCGATCGCCGCGTCCCACGCGAGGTCGCGATCGAGGCGCTCGCCCAGACGTGCGGCGCAGCGGCGCGCGACCGCGTCGATCGTCGTGCCGACGCCGAGCCGGGCGAACGATCCGACCTCGTGCAGGAAGCCGCACGGGATCATCCGATCGAACGCCGCCAGATCCGTGTCCACGTTCAGCGCGAACCCGTGCCGCGTAATGCCACGCGAGACGCGCACGCCGATCGCGGCGATCTTCGCGTCGCGGCCATCCGGGAGCCGCACCCACACGCCGGTCTTGCCCTCGATGGTCCGCGAGGGGATGCCGAAGTCCGCGAGCGTCGCCCGCAGCCCGTCCTCCAGCGCGCGGACGTACGCGACCACGTCCGGCGCCTCGCCGAGGGCGACGATCGGATAGCCGACCAGCTGGCCGGGACCGTGATACGTGATGTCGCCCCCGCGGTCGACGCGATAGGCCGATGCGCCCGCGGCACGGAGCTCGCTCGGCGACGCGGTCAAGTGATCGAGCGTGCCGCGGCGACCGATCGTGTAGACGGGATCGTGCTCCAGGAGCAACAGCCGCTCCGGACCGCCGGCCGCGAGCCGTGCCGCGACGGCCTCCTGCAGCCGCCAGCCATCGAGATAACCGAGTCGCCCGAGGTCGGTCGCGCGCAGCTCAGCCCGCACTGGCCAGCCCCACGTGCCGCTCGGCGTGATACGAGCTGCGCACGAGCGGGCCCGACTCGACGTGGTCGAGCCCCATGGTCATGCCGATATCGCGCAGCTCGGCAAACTCCGCCGGCGTCCAGTAGCGCTCGATCGGAAGGTGCTCGGGTGACGGCCGCAGGTACTGGCCGATGGTCAGGACGTCAGTGCCCTGGTCCGCGATGGCGCGCATCGTCGTGGTGACCTCGTCCTTCGTCTCGCCGAGCCCGACCATGATCCCGGTCTTGCAGACGAGGTCGGGCGCGCGCTCCTTGGTGCGGCGCAGCACTTCCAGCGAGCGTTCGAAGCGGGCCTGGGGCCGGACGCGCCCGTACAGCCGCGGAACCGTCTCGACGTTGTGGTTCATGATCTCCGGCCGCTCGGCGAGGACGATGTCCAGGGCCTCGAGGACGCCCCGGAAGTCCGGGATGAGCACCTCGACGGACGTGCCGGGCGACTGCCGGCGGATCTCGCGGATCGTCTCCGCGAACATCCGCGCGCCGCCGTCTTCGAGCTCGTCCCGGTTCACGCTCGTGACGACCGCGTGCTTGACGCCCATCCGCGCGACCGCCTCACCGACGTGCGCGGGCTCGGCGAGGTCGAGCTCGGTGGGCCTGCCGGTCTTCACCGCGCAGAAGCCGCACGAGCGGGTGCAGGTATCGCCGAGGATCATGAAGGTGGCCGTGCCGGCGCCCCAGCACTCGGCCATGTTCGGGCAGTGAGCCTCCTCGCAGACCGTGTGCAGCGACTTGCTGCGCATGAGGCGGCGGAGCTCCTCGACCTGCGGACCCATCGGCAGGCGCACCTTGAGCCAGTCGGGACGCGCGTGGTCGATGGGCACGCGTTCGTTGACGGCGCTCCGGCCGCGCGACCGCGGCCGCTCGATCTCGCCGGGCATCTCGAACGCGATCGGGACGAGCTCTGCCACTAGCTCAGCGCGACGTTCGCCGGATCGACGCCCTGGATCCACGACTTGACGTCGCGCAGGAATGCCGCCGCGGTCGCGCCGTCCATGATGCGGTGGTCGAACGAGAGCACGACGTTCCCCATCGTTCGGATGCCGATGGTGTCGTCGTCGAGCGCGACGACCCGCTTGCCGATCGACTCGGTCGTCATGATCGCCGCCTGCCCCGGATTCACGATCGGGTAGCTGAGGTACGTCCCGAGGGTCCCCCCGTTGTTCACGGTGAAGGTACCGCCGTCGAAGTCCTGCAGCGTCAGCTTCTTGCCGCGCGCGCGGGTCGCGAGATCCCGCACCGCGCGAGCGATGCCGGTGATCGAGAGCTCGTCCGCGTTGTGGATGACCGGCACGACGAGGCCCTCGTCCCCGAGGGAGATCGCGATGCCGAGGTTGATCGCCTTCACCTTCCGGATGCCCTGATCGGTCCACTTCGCGTTCACCAGCGGGTGGCGCCGGAGCGCGATGGTCACGGCCTTGATGGCGAACGGCAGGTACGTCAGCTCGTAGCCCTCACGGGCCTTGAACGAATCGCGGACCGACTCGCGGAACTTCGCCACGTTCGTCCAGTCGATCTCCATCATCGCCGCGGCGTGCGGGATCGTCGTCTTCGACGTGACCATCGCGCTCGCGATGGCCTTACGCATCTGGGTGAGGGGTACCGTCTCGTCCCCCGCAAGCGCCTGCGGCATCGCGGGCTGCGCCGGCGCGGCCTGCCGCTGCCCGGCCTGGGGCTGCTGCGGCTGGGACTGCAGCTGGGCGACGAACTGCTCGACGTCCTGACGGGTGATGCGCCCATTGAGTCCGGTGCCCTGGACCCTGCCGAGGTCGACGCCGTGCTCGGTGGCGAGCCGTCGCACGACCGGTGTGGTCCGGACGTCGCCGTTCGATGACGGCGCCGTG
>JAXDLF010000306.1:0-6226 GCA_034666765.1 Chloroflexota bacterium | reverse complement strand
CGGCCCACCGGCGCCGTGCGCGTCGAACGGACGAGTCTGCACGAGCACGACGGCGAGTGGTACGAGCGATCGGCCCTGCGATACGGCTGAGCCGCTTGCCACGTCAGGCAGAATGCGCGGAAGCGTTAGGGAGGTACGACCATGGCCACCGAGCTCACCATCAAAGTGCCGAATCGCGCGGGCCAGCTCGCGAGCATCTCGACCGCGCTCGGGGACGCCGGGGTGAACATCGCGGCCCTCGCGGGGAGCACGCTTGCCGGGAAGGGTCTCGTCCACGTCGTCGTCGCGGACAAGGACGCGGCGCGGGCTCGCCGCGCGCTGAAGAAGGCGAACCTCCGCGTGGCGACCGATCGCAAGCTCATCGAGGTCCGGCTCGCCGACAAGCCCGGCACGCTCGCGCGGGTCGCGAAGCGGCTCGGCACCGGTCGCGTCAGCGTGGACTCCGCGTACATGATCGGGACGGGGAAGAGATCCACGACGATCGGCTTCGGCGTGAAGGACGCCCGCAAGGCGAAGAAGGCGCTCGGCCGGTAGCACCGCCTGACCGGCTAGCCTTTTAGGGTGTTCGAGCAGCTCTCCGACCGTCTGACCGCGACGTTCGAGAAGCTCCAGGGTCGCGCGCGCGTCACGGATGCGGACCTCGACGAGGCCCTCCGCGACGTGCGCGTCGCGCTCCTGGAGGCGGACGTGAACTTCAAGATCGTCCGCCAGCTCGTCGCCACCGTGCGCGAGCGCGCGATCGGCGAAAAGGTGCTCGAGAGCGTCACCGGCGCGCAGATGGTCGTGAAGATCGTCCACGACGCGCTCGTCGAGATGCTCGGCGGCGAGGCCGTGCCGCTCGCGAAGGCCGACCGCCCCCCGACGGTCATCGCGCTCGTCGGACTCCAGGGCTCCGGCAAGACCACGACGGTCGCCAAGCTCGCGAACGTGCTTCGCAAGCAGGGGCGCCATCCCCTCCTCGTCGCGGCCGACGTCCACCGGCCGGCCGCGGTCGATCAGCTGCAGTCCCTCGGGAAGTCGCTCGGCGTGCCCGTCCGCACGGTGAGCGCCGAGCGCGTCGCCGCGGGCGTCGCGGCCGCGATCGCGGGCGCGGTCGCGGACGGCCGTGACACGGTCATCGTCGACACCGCCGGCCGGCTGCACGTCGACGAGGCGATGATGCAGGAGGTCGAGGCGATCGTGGCCGCCGCGTCGCCGCACGAGGTGCTCCTCGCGGTCGACGCGATGACCGGCCAGGACGCGGTGGAGGCGGCGTCCGCGTTCAAGGCCCGGCTCCCGATCAGCGGACTCGTCCTCACGAAGGTCGACAGCGACGCGCGCGGGGGCGCGGCGCTCTCGATTCGCGCGGCGACGGGTGTCCCGGTGAAGTTCCTCGGAACGAGCGAGCGCCTCGACGGCCTCGAGGTGTTTCATCCCGACCGCCTGGCGACCCGGATCCTCGGGATGGGGGACATCCTGACGCTCGTCGAGCGCGCCCAGGAGCATGTCGACGAGAAGGAAGCGGAAGCGCAGGCGAAGCGGCTCCTCGAGGCGCGATTCACCTTCGACGACTTCTACAAGCAGCTGCAGCAGGTGAAGAAGATGGGCCCGATCGGCGACCTGCTGAAGATGATGCCGGGCATGGGCGGCATCGCGAAGCAGCTGCCGGACCCGCAGCAGGCCGAGCGTCAGATGCGGACGATCGAGGCGATCATCTCGTCGATGACGATGCAGGAGCGCCAGGACCCGGCGATCCTCAACGGGTCGCGCCGCAAGCGGATCGCGAGCGGCTCCGGGGTCACGGTCTCCGAGGTGAACGCGCTCCTGAAGCAGTTCAAGGAGATGCAGAACCTCATGAAGCAGTTCGGCGCCATGGCCAAGCGCGGCAAGCTGCCGAAGCTTCCCGGAATGCCGTTTTGACCCCGGCGCCGGTATACTTCTGTTCTCTCAGCGCGCAACTTTCACAGGAGGACGTCTGACTTTGGCTGTGCACATCCGCCTGCGGCGCACCGGCAAGACGAAGGCCCCGACGTATCGCGTCGTGGTCGCCGACTCGCGCTCGCCGCGCGACGGCAAGTTCATCGAGATCCTCGGTCATTACAACCCGCGCATCGAAGAAGGTGCGCTCGTGCTCGACGCGGACCGCGTGCGCCACTGGATCAAGAACGGCGCGAAGCCGACCTCGACCGCGCGCGCCCTCATCGTGCGAAGCGGCATCCCGGACGCCGAAGTCCCGCCCGTCGCGCGGTGAGCAAGGAATCGGAGCTCCTCGAGCACGTCGCGAAGGCCCTCGTCGATGACCCCAGCGGCGTCGTGGTGAAGGAAGAGCAGGACGGCGACTTTCTGAAGCTGCATCTGCAGGTCGCGGAAGCCGATGTCGGCAAGGTCATCGGTCGCGGCGGCAGGATCGCGAAGGCGATCCGGGCCCTGCTGAAGGTCATGGCCACACGTGACGGGACCAAGGTCAACCTCGAGATCGACTAGCGGGCTCGTCGTCGGCGTCATCAAGGCGCCGCACGGCGTACGAGGCGAGGTCCGCGTCGATCCCCGCAGCGACGTCCCGGATCGGTTCCGGGTGGGCGCGGTCCTCGATTGCGACGACCTGGGTCCGCTGACCATCCGTTCCCTCCGCGGCACTCCGAAGGAGCCCATCGTCGGGTTCGCCGGGTACGCGTCGCGTCCCGACGCCGAGCCGCTCCGCGGCAGGTTCCTGCGCGTCGCGGTCGATGAGGCGCGCCGCGCGCTCCAGAACAGCCGCGGCAGCTACCTGTGGGCGGATCTCGTCGGACTCCGCGCCGAGACCCCGGCCGGGGAGTCCCTCGGCAGCGTGAGCGACATCCTGCGGGCGGGCGAGACCGACGTGCTCGTCGTCCGCCGCGCGGCTGGCGGCGATCTGCTGCTGCCGGCCATCGCGTCGGTCGTGCGCGAGGTCGATGTCCCGGGTGGCCGCATCGTCGTGACGCCGCAGGAGGAAGCGTGACGCGCATCGACGTCCTCACGCTGTTCCCGAAGATGTTCGAGAGCCCGTTCGCCGAGAGCATCGTCGCGCGCGCGCGGGCCGCAGGGCGCCTCGACCTCGCGATCCACGACCTCCGGCGCTGGGCATCCGACCGGCATCGGACCGTGGACGACGTCCCGTACGGCGGCGGCGCGGGAATGGTCTTCACGCCGGAACCGCTCGTGCCGGCGATCCGGGAGGTCAAGGGCCGCGATGGCCACGTCGTCCTGCTCTCCGCCCAGGGCCGGCTGTTCGACGAGGCGGCCGCCCGTCGCCTTGCCGCCGTCGGCCATCTCGTGCTCGTGGCCGGCCACTACGAGGGGGTCGACGAGCGGATCATCGAAGGCGACGTCGACGAAGAGCTTTCGATCGGCGACTACGTCGTGACCGGCGGGGAGCTCCCCGCGATGCTCGTCATCGACGCGGTGGCGCGGCTGCTCCCGGGGGTCATCGACGCGGCGTCCCTGCGGGAGGAGTCGCACACCGGCGGCCTGCTCGAAGGACCGCAGTACACCCGGCCGCCGGAGTTCGAGGGCCGCAAGGTCCCGGCGGTCCTCCTCTCCGGCGATCATGCGTCGATCGCCAGCTGGCGCCGCGCCGAGGCCATCCGGCGAACCGCCGAACGCCGTCCCGATCTGCTGGATCGCGCCGAGCTCACGCCGGCCGAGCGCGCCAGGCTGCCGCGCCCCCCGGCGAAGGCACCGGTTGCGGACGCCGATCTCATCGCGGCCTACCGGTCGGGCGTCGGCTCGTACCGGATCGCCGCGCGGTTCGGCATCTCACCCGCGACGGTCCGCGCGCGGCTTCGCGCCGCGGGCGTGCGGCTCCGCGAGGCACGGAGCACGCAGCGTGGGCCGACCGCGGCCGAGGTGGCGCGGATGCGGGCCACCGGCCTGACGGTGCGCGAGCTCGCGCGGCACTACGGCGTGTCGCACGTGACGATCCTCGATCGGCTGAAGAAGGCCGGTCGATGAGCTATGATTCGCTGACCCCGTGAGCACAACCGTTATGCCGATGAACGACGTCTTGAAGACGCTTGCCTCCGAACAGCTGAAGGCCGACCTCCCCGAGGTCCGGCCCGGAGACACCGTGCGTCTGTCCGTCCGCGTCGTCGAGGGGACCCGCGAGCGGCTGCAGGCCTACGAGGGCACGGTCCTCCGCGTGCGCGGCGGCGGGCTCAACGCGCAGATCACGGTCCGCCGGATCGCCAGCGGCGTCGGCGTCGAGCGCACCTTCCTCGTCCACTCCCCGCGCCTCGAGAAGATCGAGGTGATCCGCCACGGGCACGCCCGCCGCGCGGCGCTGTACTTCCTTCGCGAGCGCGTCGGCAAGGCCGCGACGCTGCGCGAAAAGCGACGCGGCTAGCACCCACCCGCGTCCCCGCGTCGCGATCGCGCCCCCGATAATCGATCGGTGCCGTCGCTTCGCTTCGAGAAAGCACTCTGGGATCAAGGTCTCACCCGCATCGTCGGTGTCGACGAGGTCGGCATGGCCACGCTCGCCGGTCCGGTCGTGGCGGCGGCCTGTCTCGTCACACCGGACGTGCGGCTCATTCGCGCGGTCCGGGACTCGAAGCTGCTCACGCGGCTCCAGCGCGAGGAGCTGGTCCCCGAGATCCGCGCCCGCGTCGATCGCATCGGCATCGGCGCCGCATCCGTCGCCGAGATCCATCGGTTGAACATCTACCACGCCAGCCACCTCGCGATGCAGCGCGCGCTGCGGCAGATCGGCGACTACGACCACGTGCTCGTCGACGGCCGGCGGATCCTGGATCCCGCGTTCGCGCCGGGCAAGCACACCGAGATCGTCAAGGGCGACACGAAGAGCTTCGCGATCGCGGCGGCGTCGATCATCGCGAAGGTGACGCGCGACCGGCTCATGGAGAAGCTCGCGAGCCGCTATCCCGGCTACGGGTGGGAGCACAACTGCGGCTACCCGACGATCGACCATCGGAAGGCCCTGCGCGCGCTCGGGGTGACGCCGTTCCACCGCCAGGACTTCGGCACGGTGAAGATCATGTTGCTCGGCGAGCAGCTCGAGCTCGACGTGGTGACGGCGTGATCGACCGGGGCACCGTCACGCTCCGGTCGTTCCGCGAGGAGGACTACGCGGCGCTCGTCGCGCTCTCGAACGACGCCTATCCCGACTACGGGTGGACCATCGACGAGGTGCGCCACTGGGACAACGACTGGCGGCCGGACGGCTACTTCCAGCAGCGAGCCATCGCCGAGGAGCGTGGCGTCGCGGTCGGCTACAGCGAGATCTCGCACTCGCGCGGTCAGTTCGTCCCGGAGAACTACACCCTCGACGTCGTGGTCCGCCGGTCGGCGCGCCGGCGCGGCATCGGCCTGACCCTGTTCGAGGCCGCGGCCCGGGTGCGGCGCGACCGCCGAGCCCACTGGGCCCGCACCGGGGTCAAGGAGTCCTACGCCGAGAGCATCGGCTTCGCGTCGCGCATCGGCGCGGTCGAGCTGAAGCGCGACTGGGAGTCGCGGCTCGACCTCGCGGCGTTCGACGCGACGCCGTTCGCGGCGGCGCCGAAGCGGGCGAGCGACGCCGGGGTTCGCATCACGACGCTCGCGGACGAGCTGAAGACGGATCCGGATTCGGTCCGCAAGGCGTACGCCCTGCACGCGGAGGCGCGGCTCGACGTGCCGTCGCTCGATCCGGCGACCCCTTCCCCGTACGAACGCTTCGAGCAAGAGGTCCTTCGCTCGCCGTTCGCGCTTCCCGAAGCGCACTTCATCGCCGTTCGCGACGGCCGCTACGTGGGCGAATGCTCGATGGGCCGGGAGGGAACCGACCCCGGCGTGATCTATCAGCCTCACCGCGGTCCTGCGTGACGAGCGCGGCAAGGGCATCGCGCTGGCCCTCAAGCTCAAGACCATCGAGTACGCGAAGGCCGCGGGCCTGCGCGAGATCCGCACGTGGAACGCGTCGATCAATCGGCCGATGCTTGCGATCAACGAAGCGCTCGGCTTCTTGAAGGAGCCCGCGTGGATCACGTTCGGGAAGGATCTGTCGGTCGAGACCGGGTAACCTGCGAACATGTCGATGCGCAGGGCTCGTGGGATCGCGGTGGTCTTCACGGCACTCATCGTTCTCGCCGTCGCGCTGCCGCCGCAGGCCGCGGCCGCCGACGGATTCCACACCGCGTGGGTCGATGAGGGCCCGTGGCCGACGCTCGCCGGGGGCCAGCTGGTCAGCTACACGTTCCACTACCGCAACACCGGCACCGAGACGTGGCAG
>JAXDLF010000305.1:0-6696 GCA_034666765.1 Chloroflexota bacterium | reverse complement strand
GTGCGCGCGCATCGTCGAGGCGGACCCGACGGACGAGACCGTCGGCCTCGGCGGGCTCCCCAATGTTCTCGGCGTCGTCGAGCTCGACGCGTCGATCGTCGATGGGACGACCCACGCCGCGGGATCGGTCGCCGCGCTCACCGGCTTCCTGCATCCGATCACCGTGGCACGCGCGGTGATGGAGCGCTTGCCGCACGTCATGCTCGTCGGCGCCGGCGCGGGTCGCTTCGCGCGGGAGATCGGCGCCGAGGAGGCCGACCTCCTCACGGCCGAAGCGCGGCGGAAGTGGATCGCGCGGCTGCGGCGGGTGAACCACACGCCCGCGTCCATCGCGGCGGAGCGCGCGCTCGCCCCGATCGTCGCGGAGATGGTCGAGGAGCGCGGGACCGTGAACTTCATCGCGATCGACAGGCGCGGCAACGTGGCCTCGGCGGTGACGACGAGCGGGTGGGGATTCAAGTACCCCGGGCGCGTCGGGGACTCGCCGATCATCGGTGCCGGCCACTACGCCGACACGCGCCACGGCGGCGCGGCCTGCACCGGCTTTGGCGAGCTCGCGATGCGCAACGTGACCACGAAGACCGCCGTCGACCGCCTGGCGCGGGGCGAGACGGCCGCCGAGGTGGCCGAGGAGGCGATCGCCGACGCGAACGCCCTCGCCGGCGACGGCCGGCGCCGGCGCCTCAACATCGTCGTCCTCGCGGCGAACGGCGAGCACGCCGCGGCCACGACGAGCCGGGGCGTGCGATACGCGTATCAGTCCGTCGGGATGAGCCGGGCCGCCGTGCGGACGCGCACGATCGTGCGTCGGCGCTCGCGATGAATCTCCGCTGGGCGGCGGTCGCCGCCTACGCGAACTCCATGGCCGCGCTCGCGCAGCTGCTCACGTCGGGCGGCGATCCCAAGGCGAATGGGACGATGGGCGTGCTCAACAACGCGTCCGGCGTGATCTGGGCGGCCAGCTTCGTGCCGGTCGCGTACCTCTTCTATCGGGCGTCGCGCACGCATGCGACCGTCGTGAGCGCGGCGGTGCTCGCGTTCGGCCTCGCATCGTTCGGCGCCGCCGCCACTCTCGAGATCGCGACCGCGACCGGTCGGCTCACGTTCGATCAGGAGACCGTCCTCTACTACCCGGTGCTCGGCGCGATCGGGGTGTGGCTCCTCATGGCCGGAGGCGTCGCGCTCCTCGAGACGGATCTCCCGCGCGCCCCCCTCGTCTTCGGTGCGGTCATCGGTGCGCTGTGGTTCTTCGCGAACGTGCTGTTCGGCGCCGGCGGGCTGCCGTCGCCCACCGCCGAGGGGCCGATCAACGACCTGACCGATGGCGGCATCCTGCTGCTCGAGGTGGCGTTCCTGCTCCAGCCGTTCTGGGGCCTCTGGCTCGGGCGCGCGTTGCTGCGGCCGCCCGCGGCGCCGACACCGGCCGGTCGACCCCGACCCTAGCTAGGGGCCGAAGCTCCGCCACAGCAGGTTCACGACGCTCAGCACGAGCAGGACGACGATGAGCTGGCGGAAGCGAGCCTGATCGAGCCGCCCACGGAAGAAGATCCCGGCCATGAGCGCAAGCAGCGTCGGCACGAGCCCGAGCAGGCCGATCGCGAGGATGTCCGCCGTGTACAGGCCGAGCAGCGCGTAGCCGGCGAGCTGGATCACCGCGTTCAGCTCGAAGATCGCCGCGAGGACGATCACGTACTCGTTGCGGTCCATCTTCCGGGCGTGGAAGAACGACCCGATGAGCGGGCTCGCGATCGACGTGGTCCCCTGGAGGATGCCGCCGACGAATCCGACGACCGGCCCGAGGATCCGCGCGCGGCGGGCGCCAGGGTCGTCGCCGATCAGGCGATCGCCGCGGAGCAGGAAGATGAGCACCATGAGCGAGATGAGGATCGCGAAGGTCCGCTGATCCAGCAGCGCGAGCAGGTTCACGCCGATCACGGTGCCGATCGCGCTGGCGACGATGATCGGCGCGATCGTCCGCAGCACCGCGAGCCGGCGCCAGCCCTGGACGAGCAGGAGCGAGTTCGCCGCGAAGATCGGGATCGTCACGATGACGACGGCGGCCTTCGGCCCGAACACGCTCGCGAGAAGTGGCGTCGCGACGAGCGGGAGGCCCATCCCGGTGGTGCCCTTCGCGAAGCCCGCGACGGCGAGGCCGACGATGAGGATCAGGAGCTCGGCGGTGCCCATGCGCGCTCGCCGACGAGCGCCCTCCAGTCCACCGCGTGCATACGCGGGTTGTCCCGATAGCCCCGGCCGACCTTCGCGACGTCGCGGCCGTCGACGTGCACGATGTCCGCGGTGTGATCGAAGCCGCTGCCGTGGACGAGCGCCGATCCGACGCCGTACACGTCGACGGGCACGCCGAGCCGCTCGAAACGCGCGATCTTCGCGGCATCGAAGCCGCCCGACGCCACGATCCGAACGTGCCCGTAGCCCGCGCCGTCGAGCGCCGACCGCAGGATCTCGATGAGCCGGGGCGTCACGCCGCGGATCTCCGGGCCCGCGATCCCGCCGCGCTGCTCGATCTCCCGGAGGATCGACTTGTCGATGAGCGATTCGCTCGTGTCGACGCGCACGCCCCAGAGGCGCTGGCCGAGCGCGTGGGCGACGCCGAGCGACGTGTTCACCACGTCGTTCTGGAAATCGACCAGGCTCGTGACGTTGACGTGGCCCTCGGATGTGCCGGGCGCGGTCAGGTGACCGATCGCCTCGGTCGTGCGGTTGATGTACTCGTCGAACTTGAGCGTGGCGACGGTCGTGTCGCCGCCGTACACCGCGATGAGTGCGTGGGGCACCGTGCCGAGGCCGGTCGACCCCCACCACTCGCCCTGCTCGTCCGTCGACACGCCGGTCGCCCCGCCGACGTAGGCGGCGTAGCCCGCGCCGGCCTGGGCCTCGTGGGCCTGGTGCCGCGCGCCGAACATGATCACGGGCTTGCCGTTCGCCGCCGACACGACGTCGCGCGTGTTGGTCGCGACGCGGGACCCCTCGGCGAGCGCGCCGAGATACAGCGTCTCGAGATGGGCGAACGCAGCGTACTCACCCTCGATATGCATGACCGTTTCGCCCGGCTCGGCCGTCTCACCGTCGAACAGCGAGCGCACGACCAGGTCGCGCCATCCGGGCTCCCAGAGCGTCGCGAGCTCCTGCGAGAGCTCGAACACCTCCCGCGCGAGCGGCGCGTACGCGTCCCAACCGCCGGACGCGGGCAGGGTCGCCCAGTGCGCGTACGCGCGGCGCTCGGCCTCGAGGTAGCGCGCGAACAGGGCGTCGCTCCGGCTCCGATCGCGATAGCGGCCGGTGCCGGTGTGCAGGATCGCCAGGGTGTGATCCGTCCCGACGACGACCGCGTGCGGATGCTTCTGGAAGACCTGCATCGTGACCCGGTCCCGCCTGCCGTCGCGCTCCAGGATGAGCTTGGTCCGCGCGAAGTAGATGTCGCTCTTGTAGCCGGCGCGGATCTTCTCGATCGGGAGCCGGAAGGTCTCCGGTCGCAGGCGCTCCCGGACGATCACGCCGGTCGCGCCGGTCGCGCCTGCGCGCGGAGCATGTCGCGCGTGGTCGCGCCCTGCTGAGTCCGCAACGCGGTCCCGGGTAGCAGCGCGTCATGGATCCGCTCCACCTGCTTTGGGGCGGTGTTGGGCGGGAGCTCGTCGAGGGAGAAGTAGCGGACGTCGTCGGCCTCGTCGCTCGTGGTCGGCGATCCCGACGCGATGCGGCACTCGAAGTTGAAGACGACCTCCGCCGTCCGCGGCTTCCAGTACACGCCCGTCAGGCGGACGATCTCGACGTCGAGTCCGACCTCCTCGCGTACTTCGCGGACCGTGGCGTCCCACGGCGACTCACCGGCCTCGACCCCGCCACCGGGAAGGTTCCACGCATCGATGTCGCGCCGGTGACAGAGGAGGACACGGCGATCAGCATCGAAGATGACGCCGAAAGCGCCGGCGCGCATCACCACATGCTCGTGAGCATGCCGCCGTCGACCTGCAGGCTGACGCCGGTGATGTACGACGCGCGGGGCGAGGCGAGGAATACGGCGGCGGCGGCGAACTCCTCCGGCCGGCCGTACCGGCCGAGGGGGATCGCGCCTTTCTCGAAGCGCGCCTGGATCTGCTCGATCGGAACGCCCTCGCGCTTCGCCGTATCGGCGTCCAGCTCCGCGATCCGCTCGGTCGAGATGCGTCCGGGCTGGATCGCGTTCACGCGGATCCCGTCGGCGGCGAGCTCCGTCGAGAGCGTCTTCAGCAGGCCGTGCACCGCCGCGCGCAGGCCGTTCGAGAGCATCAGCGTCCCGTACGCCGGCGACCCCGGCTGGCGCACGGACGTCGAGGTCGAAAAGACGATCGAGCCCTTCGATCGCTTGAGCTCCGGCACGGCGAGCCGGGTGAGCCGTACCGCCGAGAGCAGCGTCAGCTCGAACGCCTTCTGCCAGGCCGCGTCGTCGAGGTCCGCGAACGTGCCGGGCTTGGGGCCGCCGGCGTTCACGATGAGGACGTCGATGCCGCCGAGCGCCTTCGCCGCACCTTCGACGAAGGCCCGGCAGCCGGCCTCGGTGCTCACGTCCGCCGCGATGCCCCGCTCCGCGCCGATGGCCTTCGCGACCTGCTCGATCCGCTCGCGCTCGCGCGAGCAGATCGCCACGCGCGCGCCTTCGATCACGAACTCGGCCGCGATCGCCCGGCCGAGGCCCTTGCTCGCCGCCGCGACGAGCACCCGTTTGTCCTTGAGACCCAGGTCCACGGCTAGCCCAGCCCGCCGAGCGCGTACGCGACGAGGATCACCGCGGCCAACGCGACGCGATAGATGGCGAAGACGTTCAGCGAGTGGGTGCGCAGGTACCGGACCATGAACGCGACGGCGGCGAGTCCCGACAGGAACGACACGGCGAAGCCGATCGCCACGATGTCGAGCTGCGCGGTGAGGCCCGAGAGCTTGCGCGCGTCGAGCAGCGTCTTCACCCCGGCGCCGAGGATCACCGGGGTCGACAGCAGGAACGCGAAGCGCGTCGCGTCCCCGCGCTCGAGGCCCCGGAAGAGGCCGGCCGAGATCGTGATGCCCGACCGCGAGATACCCGGGACGAGCGCGATGGCCTGGGCCACGCCGACGACCAGCGCATCGGTCAGGGTCACCTGGTCGAGCTTGCGAGCCCGCACGCCGATGCGCTCGGCGAGGACGAAGATGGCCGACCCGACGAGCAGGCCGATCGCGATGAAGACGACACTTCGCAGCGTCGTCGAGACGGCCGTCTCGAGCAGGACCCCCGCGATCGCCGCCGGGATCGTTCCCACGACGACCACGAGCGGCAGCCGCCAGCGGCCGCGCGCGACATCGGCGATGAGCCCGATCCAGGTGCCGGCGAAGTAAAGGAGCACCGCGAGCGCCGTCCCCATGTGGAGCGCCACGTCGAAGCTCAGGCCGAACTTCTCCGGATCGAGCTTGAGCGCGTCGGAGACGATGATGAGATGCGCGGTGGAGCTGACCGGCAGGAACTCGGTCAGCCCCTGCACCAGGCCGAGGATGATGGCCGCGAGCTGGTCACTCATGCTCATTCACCGGATGGTCGCACGGGCGGCCCGAAGCGCGTCGTGGGCCTCCCTTTCGTGGCCGAGCGCGTTTTCGAGGGCCTTGGCGATCCCACGCCGGTGTCCGGCGTCCAGGAACCGCATCGCCACCGAGGCGTCGAACGGCTTCGTGCCCAGCTTGTCGAGCGCGTCCACGACGTAGCCGTACGACTCGGCCGCGCGGAGCAGGTCGCCGCCCGGGGTCGTGAACAGCGAGCGCAGGCCGCGCAGGAATCGCGCGGCCGCGCGCCGCTTGTCGGCGAGGACGACGCGCATCGCGTGCTCCGCGAAGGCCGCCGTGCCCGCGTGCTTCGTGTCCGCCCACCGCGCGTCGTCGCGCAGGGCGGCAGCCCATGCGGCGAGGGTCTCCTCGGACCGCGGGGCTCGCGCGAGCCCGGCGTCCAGCCCGTCCTTCGCCTGGACCGCGCGCTCCGGCGGCGCGGCGTGGTCGAGAAAGACGGGGCCGCCGTGGTCGGCGTCGATGAAGTCCGGCCAGCCGATCTGGCTCGGCTTGTCGTCCTTGTCGAAGAACGTCCGCACGAGGAACCGCTGGTCGTCGGTGTATCCGACGATGAGGCCGTACTCGGGGGGGCCGACCGCGCCGCGGATCAGCGGAGGCAGCTTGTCGTCGATCGCCTCGCGGATCCGCGAGGCCACCAGCTCTCGAAGGTCATCGTCGTAGGGCGGCGGGACGTCGTCCAGCCTGACGCCGGCCGCGCGGGCCGCGAGCGCCATGGTCTCGGGATCGCGCGGGGTGGCGGCGAGCGGGTCGAACGTCTCGAGATCGGCCGACACGTCGAACGCGGCGCCCGACGCGCCCATCAGCCAGTCGTACTCGGTCTTGGTCGCCGTCGCGAGCGCGGCCGGGAAGCTGCATTCGCGGCCCTCGCCGAAGCGGAGGGGCCCGATGTCGCGGAGCAGCTTGGTCAGGCCGCCTCGCCGAACGCGTGCTTGAGGATCGTCGCCGCCTGCAGGGTGACCCACTTGCTCGCGTCGACCCGCGACGGCATCCGGGACGCGTACGGGGCCCGCCCGCCCCACCGGCCGCGGTCGTCCTGCCGCGCGAGAAGCCACGCGAGCGCGGGCTGGGCGCGCGGGTCGTCGATCTCGCCGGCGGCGTCGATCGCGCGGA
>JAXDLF010000304.1:0-3708 GCA_034666765.1 Chloroflexota bacterium | reverse complement strand
GTTGATCTCGACCAGGTCCATGTCCTCGATCCGGAGGCCGGCGCGCTTCAGGGCCTGGCGGCTGGAGGGCGCCGGGCCGATGCCCATGATGTCGGGATCCACGCCGCACACGCCGCCTGAGACGATGCGCGCGATCGGCGCGAGCCCGGCCTTCGCCGCGGCCTCGGCGGACGCGACGACCAGGGCCGCGGCGCCGTCGTTGATCCCGCTCGCGTTGCCGGCCGTCACGGTGCCGTCCTTCTCGAACCGCGCGACGAGCTTGCCGAGCGCCTCGAGGGTCGTGTCGGGACGGATGTGCTCGTCCTTGTCGATCACGCTCGTGCCCTTCTTCGTCTTCACCTCGACCGGCACGATCTCCTCGCTGAACCGGCAGGATTCGCGCGCCTTCGCCGCGAGCATGTGGCTGCGGTAGGCGAACTCGTCGGCCGCCTGGCGGCCGATGCCGTACTTGCGGCCGAGATTCTCCGCGGTGTTCGCCATGCCGAGGCCGTTGTAGCTGTCGACGAGCGCGACCCAGAGGTAGTCCTCGAGCTTCTGCTCGCCCAGTGGGAGGCCCCAGCGCGCGCCGCGGATCAGGTGCGGGGCCATCGACATGTTCTCGGCGCCGCCGGCCAGGACGAAGTCGGCCTGGCCGAGCTGGATCTCCTGCGCGGCCAGGAGGATGGCCTGGAGGCCCGATCCGCAGAGCCGGTTGATCGTCAGGGCCGGCGCCTCGATCGGCGCGCCGGCTTTGAGCCCGATGTGCCGCGCGAAGTAGACGGCGTCGCCGCTCGTCTGCATCACGTTGCCGAAGATGACCTGATCGATCGTGTCGGGCGGGACCTTCGAGCGCTCGAGCGCGCCCTTCGACGCGATGACCCCGAGATCCGTGGCGGACGTGTCGCGCAGCGCGCCGCCGTACGTGCCGAAGGCGGTGCGGGCGCCACCCAGGACGACGATGTCTTTCATGCCGTCATTGTCCCACCCGAGAGTCTCACCGCCCGGACGATCGCCCGTTCGACCGCGTCGGCCGCGGCGGCCTGGAGCGCGAAGGTCGTCGCGGTCCTTTCGCCGTGGGCCAGCACGAACAGCGTGTCGCCGTCGAGGTCGGTGTGGGCCGGGCGGATGGCCCGGGCCAGCCCGTCGTGGCCGACCATCGCGACCCGCCGCGCGGCGTGGCGATCGAGCGCGGCGTCGGTGAGGATCGCGCCGATCGTCGTGTTCGCACCGGCCGGCGGCGAGGCCTGCGCGCTCGACCGCGCGGCCCATTCCTGCCGCTCCCCATCCCAGATGTCGCCCAGCGCGTTCACGACCATGATCGCGGTGACCGTCGCGTCGCCCGCGCGGACCGACACGATGCCGAGGCCGCCGGGGACCCGGCTGCCGCCGAGCTTCGCCGCCGTCGCCCCGGTCCCGGCACCGACGAGGCCCTCGGCGGGGGAGTCGGTGGCCGCCTCGCACGCGGCCTGGCCGGCGTTCGCGTCGGGCCGGACCGTGCCGTCGCCGATCATGAGGTCGAACACCACCGCGCCGGCCACGTGCGGCACGCGCCACTCGCGCACCGCGAACCCGACGCCCTTCGCCTCGAGGTGGCGCATCACGCCGGAGTAGGCGCCGAGACCGAACGCGCTGCCACCGGTGAGCAGGACCCCGTGGAGCAGCGCCGTCGCCGACGCTGGGCCGACGATGTCGGTTTGGATCGTGGCCACCGCGCCGCCGCCGACGTGCACCGCGCCGGTCGCGCCGGCCTCGCAGAGGATCACGGTGCAGCCGGTCTTCGCCACCGGGTCGGTCCAGTGGCCGGCGGTGAAACCAGCGGGCAACGTCACGCCAGCGAGTCTGCCACCATCCTGTCGATGGCGACGCGCAGCGAATGGAACATCCAGAAGACCGAGGCGACGTCGAGCGGCGCGATGATCACGGCGGAGCATCCGCTCGCCGCGGAGGCCGGGGCGCGGATCCTCCGCGAGGGCGGCAACGCGGTGGATGCGGCGGTGGCGGCGGCGTTCGCGATGGGCGTGGTCGAGCCGATGACGAGCGGTCTGGGCGGGGTCGCCTGGTGCGTGATCCGCGAGCCGGACGGCACGATCACGACGATCGACGGCGCGGGCGCGGCCCCGATGCGCGCGACGCCGGACATGTACGAGCTGCAACCGGCCGGCGCGTCCGGCATGTACGGCTGGCCCGCGACGAAGGGTGACGCGCAAAACGTCGGGTACCGCGCGGCCGGCCGGATGGGCGCGGTCGGCTGCCTCTGCCACGCGCTCGAGCGCTACGGGAGCATGGACCGGCCGACGGTGATGCGGGACGCCATCGCTCTCGCGGCCGACGGCTGGGAGGTGGACTGGAGTCTCTCGCTCGGCCTCGCCCTGTACTACGACCGCCTCGCGCCGGTCGACGCGTCGCGCGCGATCTTCCTGCGCGCGAGCGGCGCGCCGCTCCGCGCGGCCACCGGCTTCGAGGCCGGAGACCGCCTCGTGCAGCGCGACCTCGCGGAGAGCCTGCGCGCGATCGCCGCCGGCGGCCCGGAGGCCTTCTATCGCGGCGAGCTCGGGCGGGGGATCGTCGCCGATGTGCGGGCCCACGGCGGCGTGCTGACCGAGGACGACTTCGAGCGCTTCGAGGTCCGCGAGCGCCCGCCGCTCGCCATCGAGTACCGCGGCCTGCAGGTGCGTACGCTCCCCGGCGCGTCCGGCGCGATCACGACCGTCGAGATGCTCCGCATCCTCGAGGGCTTCGAGCTCGGCAAGACCGAGGCGCTGTCGCCGATGGCCCTCCACCTGATGGCCGAGGCGCAGCGGCGGGCGTTCGCCGATCGGTTCACGTACCTCGCGGACGAGGCGGTCGTCGGCTCCGCGATCTTCGAGCGGCTGGCCTCGGCCGAGCACGCGGCCGCGGCCCGCAACACGATCGACCCCGGCCGAGCCACGCCCCAGGCAGCGGCGACGCCGGTGCCGCCGTCGAGCGATTGCACGACCCATGTCAACGTCGTCGATCGCGACGGCCGGATGGTCGCGCTCACCACGACCCTCGGCGGCGCGTTCGGGTCGGGGGTCGTCGCCGCGGGGACGGGGATCATGCTCGGGAACGTCATGACCTGGTTCGATCCGCGGCCCGGCCATCCGAACTCCATCGCCGGCGGCAAGCGCATCCTCTCCGCGATCGCCCCGATGCTCCTGCTGCGCGGCGGCACGCCGCTCGTCGCCACCGGCGCGCCCGGCGGCCGGCGGATCATGAGCGCGATGCTCCACGTCGTGACCAACCTCGTCGACTGGGCGCAGCCGCCGCAGCAGGCCGTGAACGGGCCGCGATCGCACTGCGAGGGCGAGGCCCTGCTGGTCGACACGCGGGTGCCGCAGGCGACGCGCGACGCGCTCGCCGCGATGGGCCATACCGTGACGCCGAAGCTGGAGACCTTCGCCTCGTCGCACTTCGCGCGGCCGAGCGCGGTCCTCGCGCGCGGAGCCGAGTTGCGTGCCGGAGTCGGCGCGCTGAAGAGCTCGACCGCGATCGGGGTCGACTAGCCCAGCAGCGCGAGCGCCGTCAGCGCCATCACCTTCGTCGCGTCGGCGAGCTCGTCGAGATCGACGTATTCGTCCGGCCGGTGCGCCGTCTCGAGCCGCCCGGGGCCGTACGCCACGCAATCGGTGACCCCGCCCCGCCGGACGACGTGCTTCTGGTCGTACGTGCCGGGGCTGGCGACCACCGTGGCCGGCCGCCCGAGAACCT
>JAXDLF010000303.1:0-10575 GCA_034666765.1 Chloroflexota bacterium | reverse complement strand
GCCGCAGTACCCGACGACCCGCACCCCCGCGCAGGCCACCGCCTACTACGCGAAGCTCCTCGACTTCGCGAAGCGCGGCGGCAATCTCGTCCTCACCGACGGCGCCGCTCGCGCGCTGTCGCACCTGGGCGTCGGCGCGGCGACCGACGTGAAGCCGGTCACCGTCTACGCGCCGTACATCGAGTTCAACGACGGTGTGCGGCCGACCTACGACGACCCGCTCGCGGCCGGCGTGAACCAGCCCGGCGCGGCGGAGGGTCCGTCGAACCGTCATCAGATGGTCGAGCCGGTGCCGCTCGGCTACGCCATTCAGGACGCGAACGGCGCGAACGCGTCGACCTCGTTCACCTGGGCGATCGCGCGCAGCGCGTGGACCGCCGCGGGCGGTCGCATCGCCGGCACGATCTCCGACCAGGTCGCGCTCGGCGAGCTGGCCAGCGGCAAGGGCAAGATCCGATTCGTGGGCGCGCTCCTGCCGGATCCCTCGGAGAAGTACGACCACCCGTACGGCCTCTCGAGCTACGCGCTCACGTACAGCGGCTGGCAGGTGTTCGAGGACGTCGTCCAGTGGCACCGTCCACTGCCCGACCTGGCCGTGGCCGCGTCGGACATCTCGTTCTCGGTCAGCCGGGTCGTCGGCGGCGACCGGGTCACGATCACCGCCAAGGTCGCGAACATCGGCACCGCCGATGCTGCGAACGCGAAGATCCGGTTCACCGACAACGGCAAGGCCATCGGCGCCGATCAGACCATCTCATCCATCGCCGCGGGTGCCGGTGGTACGGCGTCGGTCGTCTGGAACACGAAGGGCCTCAAGGGCCAGCACACGATCGCCGTGGCCGCCGATCCGGCGAACACGATCCGCGAGCTCAGCGAGACGAACAACACGGCGAGCACCACCGTGACGGTGCGCGGCAACAGGATCCAGAACGCATCGTTCGAGGACTCCGCGAACGGCACGCAGCCCGATCACTGGAGCTCGTCCGGAGACACGCGGTACCAGCAGGGCGGCACCGACGGCAGCCGCTCGGTGTCCGCCGGCCCGGCCGGCACATGGACGTCGGATCCCGTCGCGGTCACGCCCGGCACGAGCTACGGGCTCACGGTCGACACCACCGGCGGGACCATCGTCGTCGAGCAGCTGTCCGCGCTCGGCACGGTCCTCGCCACGACCCAGCTACTCGGCTCCTTCACCACCGGGGCGAACGTCGCCCAGGTACGGGTGAAGCTCGTCGGCGGCCTCAGCGGCACGAGCACGTTCGACAACGTGCGCCTCTGGGAGGAATAAGGAAGGTCGCGAGGTGGTCCGGACCCGCACCCGGGCCACCTCGCATCTTCACCGCGCGGGCGGCTGCGGGACGGATGTGATCGCCCACTCCTTTAATCGGTCGGTGCGGCGGACGCCGCGGGCGGCCGGTGCGGGCCCGCGGGCTAGGACGAATTACCTAGTCGGGCCGCGCGGACCCCCGGCCCGGCCCATCCTGGGGGCGCGTTCGGTTCCGGGAGCGCAGTCGGATTCGGCATCACGGTGGCCATCCGGTCATGCGCGGCGCGGTCGCGGTGCCCACGATCGGTCGGCGACCCCCGCCGAGCCCCCCGGATACGCAACTGATCTGCCGGATCGCGGTCGAAAATCCGTAGTCTGGGCGAGCGCGACCAGACGGTCGACCGATGGGTCTGAGGGATTGAACTGAAAACAACGAATTGGCGGACGCCTGCCCGCGGGCTCCTGTTCGTGGCGCTCCTCGTGGGCGGCGTGGCCTGCGGATCGCCCGCGAGCGGCGGCAAGGACGCCCTCGCCGGAACGTATTTCGGTAGCGGCAGCGGTGCCGGACTCGAACAGGTCCAGGCGTTGGGCAAGCGGTTCAGCGCGCTGCACCCCGGCGTCGAGTTCAGGCTCGACGATGCCGGCTCCGAGACCGGGATCGCGCTCGTCGGCCTGGATCAGATCGACTTCGGCTACGTCAGCCGCGATCTGACGCCCGCAGAGGCGGGCAAGGTGACCCTCATCCCGTTGACCGGCGCGGGGACCGCGCTTGCCGTGAACGCGGCCAATCCGGTCACCGCGCTCACGAAACAGCAGGTCCGCGACATCTTCTCCGGAAAGATCACCGATTGGGGTGCCGTGGGGGGTCAGGCCGGGCACCAGATCCAGGAGATCGTTCGCGAGCCGGAGAGCTCGACGCGCGCGAGCTTCGAGGCGTACTTCTTCAACGGCACGAAGCCGACCTATCCGAACGCCATCAACGTGGTCGAATCGAAGGAGGCCTACGCGCAGGTCCGCCAGCTGAAGGACAGCGTCGCGATGGTCACGCTGCAGACGAGCACGCAGAACGACCCGACGATGCGTCTCCTGGCGATCGACGGTGTGGCCGCGACCACGGCCAACGTCGCCAACGGCACGTACCCCCTGCGCCGCCCGGTGTACTTCTTCACCGTGGCGGACCAGTCGAAGATGAAGCCGGCCGTGCGAGCGTTCGTCGAATTCATCAAGAGCGCCGAGGGCGTGCAGATCCTCTCGACCTTCTAGGGCTCGACCTACCTCACCCGTTCGCCGCGGCCGTCGCCTTGAGCCACCGCAGGATGCTCTGGCGGTCGATGTCGGCGGCGCCGCGCACCTTCAGCATTCGATTGCGCTTCCCCTCGCCCTCGAGCTTGTTGCGCGGATCGCTGAGGACATCGGGAGGCGCGAAGAAATTGATGGCGACGTTGTCCTTGAACCCGGCGAGCGCGCAGACGCTCTTGCCGCCCTTCGCGTAGAACGGCACGCCCCACTTGATGGACACCGTCGCGTCGGGGATCGCCGTCATGACGAGCAGCCGGAGGGCCTCGAGGAGGTCGGCGTGGGCCGGCGGCTGCTGGGCGAAATAGCGCCGGTCCACACCGGCGTCGGCCCTCTTCGCGGTCGGCGACGTCTTCGGGGCCGCCTTCCTGGTCACCATGGCCGGCATTCTGCCGCGGCCGCGACTAGTTCGCCAGCGTGGAGCAGATCCAGAGCACGCCGCTGACCGCGCGCGGCTGCCCGACCGGCTGAAGGACGCAGGAGAGCGCGCCGCTCCCCCAGGTGCCATCGTCGCGCAGCCACCGCGTGGCGGCGAACTCGACGCTCTGCGGGAGCCCCGTCCGGAACGCGTCCTTCGAGCCGTCGACGAAGACGCCGCTGGCCGGGTTGTCGCGTCGGGCCTCGAACGTCGCGCTGTCGGGCGATTCGACGCCGATTCCCATCCGCCGCTTGCAGGCATCGTTCACGAACGCGATGAGGTTATCCGGACCGAGCGTGAGCGCGACCATGAACGCGGAGTGCTGGTAGGCCGCGCAGGCTCGCGCCATCTCCGGTGTGAGCTGCAGCGGGTCCGCGGCCGGATCGGGGAGGCGGGCATCGCGCTCGAGCGCGTTCGACATCACTCGAGCGATGAGCGCCGCCCGGTTCGGCACGATGAACTTCGCGAGCAACCGCGAGACCTGCGCCGCCACGCCACGCTCGGTGATGCCAAGCGCGAATGCGATCTCCTTATTGGTGAGGCCGCGGGCGACCTGACGGAACACCTGCTGCTGGCGATCGGTAAGGAGAGCCCCCCGGCCGGCCGCTGGCGCGATCGGCATCCGGCAAGTGTCGCACCGGCCCCGTGCAGCGCAACGCACAACTGGCCAACGGCTATGTCCGTAGCCGAACATACACCTGCGCGCTGTCTCCCCGGAGGCCGATAAAGACAGCGATGGCTGCCAGCGGAAACGCCCTCCTGGACCGGCTGCCCGGCGACGACCGCGCGCGCTTGGCTCCCCTGCTCACGCGAATGAGCCTCGGACACGAAACCCTGGTGGAGCCGACGGCCCGCATCCGCTACGCGTACTTCCCCGTACGCGGGCTGATCTCGATCATGGCCCCTCTCGAGGACGGGCGGTCCATCCTCGTGGCGACCGTGGGCTCCGAGGGAATGGCCGGCCTCACCCTGCTGTTCGGCAGCTCGACGGCGCGACACGGCATCGTCTCGGAGATCGCCGGGGAGAGCCTCCTGCTCGCGGCGAGCGCATTCGCGGAGGAGGTCGGGCGGGGCGGCGCGCTCCGCACGGAGCTCGAGCGCTACAGCCTGGTGCTCATGGCCCAGATCGCGCAGACCGCGGCGTGCAACGCCGCGCACGTCATGCGCCAGCGGCTGGCGCACCTGCTGCTGCTCTGCCATGACGGGGCTCAGGTCGACACCTTCGGGATGACCCAGGAGTTCCTCGCCGGGATGCTCGGCGTGCAGCGGCCGGGGATCAGCCACACCGCGGACACGCTGCGCGCCGAGGGCCTGATCGCCTACCGGCGCGGAACGATCCAGGTGCTCGATCGCCGCGCGCTGGAGTCGGCGTCGTGCGAGTGCTACGCCGTCGGACAAGCCGAGTACGGCCGCATCCTCGGTTGACGTGGGGCTGATCGGCTGATCGGCGAGCAAGTGTCAGTTCCGCCACGTGCGCGAGTACGACCGCGAACCGACGGGGCCGCGCCGCGCGACTAGCGTGCGGCGCCTCGGCGCTTCGAGCGCGCCGCTTCGGGGGATCGCGATGAAGGTGAGCATCTACTTCGTGTGCACGGCGGACCAACACCACGACATCAATGCCGGTCCGCGGACGGTCACGATCCACCACGGTGAATGGGCGTATTGCCCCGATGGCGCCGCTGACGGCCACGAGTGGAAGCCCATCGACCCCATCCCGTTCCAGGAGCTGCTGCTTTCGCTGAAGGCCGCGCACTTCGAGAGCCTGCCGTCGGCGGAGGCGGTATGACCCAGCTCATCCGTACCGACGAACGCGATGGCGCGGGGACGCTGCTTCGCGCGCTGTCGGCGATCGACGGGCTCGACGCCGTCGAGTGCCGCGAGCGCGACTCGACCGGGAGCGCCTACGTCCTGTTCCGCTACGGCCACTCGCCGCACCTCCGCTTCGTCGTCGACCTCGAGCTGGTCGGCGGGGGCGGCGAGCTCCTGGCTCGGCTCGAGTTCCCGGCCGCCGCGGCGGGCCGGCTCGCGCAGGCGCTCCGGGCGGCCGGCGCGCGTCACGCGCGGGAGGATTCGTGAGCCGCGCGCTCGCGTACCTGCCCACCGGCCTCCGCCACCGCTACGGCACGGAGGGCCAGGGCCGGATGGTGGAGGAGGCTCGGGAGTGCGCCCGCCGCTGCTTCGGCTGCGCCGGCGCGTGCTGGCAGAGCATCGCGAACTGGCTCGACCACGACGAGCCCCTGCCCGACCGGCTCCTCGTGATCATCGACTGCGCGGAGATCTGCGAGATCACCGCCCACAGCCTGATGCGCGGCTCGCCGGAGGCGCGACGGCTCGCCGCCCTGGCCGGGGAGCTCTGCGCGCGCGCCGCGAAGGTGGCCGAAGAGGAGCCGGAGCTCGCCGGATGCGTCGAGGCGGCGCTGCGCTGCGCCCGCTCCTGCACGTCATTTGGGGAGGCAGCATGAACACCGCCGTTCACACCCGCGCACGCGACTGGTGGCTTCTGGCACTCCGCGGGGTCGCCGCGATCCTCTTCGGCATTGGGGCGTTCATCTGGCCCGGGCTGACGATCGCCGTGCTCGTCATCCTCTTCGGCGCATACGCCCTCGTCGACGGCATCCTCGAGCTCTACGTCGCCTTCCGCCTGCGGGCGCGCCGGCCGTGGGGCGGCCACCTCATCCAGGGTGTCGCCGGCGTGGTCGCCGGGCTCATCGCCCTGCTCCTGCCGACGGTGGCGGCCATCTCGCTGATCCTGCTCATCGGAGCCTGGGCGATCGTGACCGGGATCACCGAGATCTTCCTGACCATCCAGCTCCGGGACCGCGTCCGCTCGGAATGGCTGTGGGTCCTGACCGGGCTCGCGTCGATCGCGTTCGGACTCGCGCTGCTCGCGTTCCCGGTGGCCGGCGCCCTCGCGCTCGCGTGGTTCATCGGCGCCTACGCGCTCTGGATCGGGGTCCTGCTCATCGCCCTCGGCATGAGCCTGCGCACCGCCCGCCCCGTCTTCTCGTAGCCCAGGCCGATCCGGGCCGCCCGCACCGCGAACGGAGGCATGTCATGACAACGCTGACCATGGAGCGGACCGACCAGGACATCCAGAAGGCCGTGCTGGAAGAGCTGAAGTGGGATCCTCGGGTCAAGCCGAACGAGATCGGTGTCTCGGTGAGGGACGGCGTGGTCACGCTCACCGGCTTCGTCGACAGCTACCTCAAGAAGTGGGCCGCCGAGGAGGCCGCGCACCGCATCAAGGGCGTGCGCGCGGTCGCCAACGATGTCGAGGTCCGGCTGCCGGGAACGGCGGAGCGCACCGACGCCGATATCGCGTCCGCGGTGAGCCGCGCCATCGAGTGGGACACCTTCGTCCCGGTCGACAAGATCGACGTCACCGTCACCAAGGGCTGGGTCACGCTCGACGGCGAGCTCGAGTTCCAATTCCAGAAGGAGGACGCGGAGCGCGCGGCACGCCGGGTCACCGGTGTGCGCGGCGTGACGAACCTCATCCGCGTCAAGCCGAGCCAGCCATCGCCCGCCGACCTCAAGAAGAAGATCGAGGACGCCCTCGTCCGCGACGCCGAGACCGACGCCGAGCGGATCACCGTCGAGGTCCGCGGGAGCACGGTCGTGCTCAAAGGCACCGTGCGGTCGTACGCGGAGAAACAGGAAGCGGCGCGGGTGGCGTGGTCGGCGCCCGGCGTCACGTCGGTCGAAAACCAGATAGCCGTCGTGCCTTGATGCCGACGGCCGAGCCGCCGATCGCGGCGCGCTCGAACCGCGGGGGAACGCTACTGGCGGCGGTATTCCTTGCGGGTGCGCTGCTCGGCGGCGGGGCGGGCGGGTATGTCGCGTCGCACAACGGCGGCACGACCCCGTCCGCTCCCCCCTCGCTCGTCAGCGGTTCGGTCAGCGACAGCGATCCGGTCCCCGGCCTGGTGGCCCGCTCACTTCCCGGCGTCGTGACGGTCGTGAACAAGCTGGCCGACGGCACGGCCCAGGCAACCGGCACCGGCTTCATCATCGACGCCGGCAACGGCTACGTCGCCACGAACAATCACGTCGTCTCGAACGTGAACGGCCCGGGCGCCGGCGCCGCCTTCGACCTCATCTTCAACGACGGCAAGACGATGGCGGCGACGCTCGTCGGTCGCGACCCATTCACCGACGTCGCCGTGCTGCATGTGAGCGCCACGGGCCTGAGCGCGCTCGTCCTGGGCGACGCGAGCCAGGCGCCGGTGGGCGCTCGGGTCGTGGCGATCGGCAGCGCCCTCGGGCGGTTCGAGGACACCGTGACCACGGGCGTCGTGTCGGCCAAGGGCCGGCGGGTGCCGGAAACACCTGACATCGTGCTGGACGACCTGGTGCAGACCGACGCGGCCATCAACGAGGGCAACTCGGGCGGCCCGCTCATCTGGGTGGCCGCCAGCCAGGTCGTCGGCATGAACACGCTCATCAGCGCGGTCGGGCAGGGCCTGGGCTTCGCGGTGTCGAGCAACACCGTGAAAACGATCACCGACGAGCTCATCAAGAACGGCAAGATCGATCGCGGCTACCTCGGCGTCGGCTACGCCCTCGTCAGCCCGCGCGCGGCGCAGCAGCTCGGGCTGCCACCGCAGACGACGGGCGGGCTCGTGCAGGCGGTCGCGCCGGGCTCGCCGGCGGCACAGGCGGGCATCCAGCCCGGCGACCTCATCACGAAGGTGAACGACACGCCGCTCGACCCCGACCATCCCCTCGCCTCGCTGCTGGCGAAGTCGAGGCCCGGCGACAAGGTCACCCTCACGATTCTCCGTGGCGGCCAGTCGCGAACGGTCACCGTGACCCTGGGCGCCCAGCCGAGCTAGGGCCCGCGCCGCGCGGCGTGGTAAGATAGTTGCTGACACAACTACCCGATCGAGGAGTCCACCGTGCCCGCCGTCACCACCGCCACCCCGTTCACCCTCCCCGCCGTGCAGGTCACGCCGGGCGCTCAATTCCGCCGCGTGCAGCGGATCGTGAACTCGATCCAGACGTACGAGGGCGAGGGCTTCCCGGTCCGCCGGCCGTTCCCGGGGCTCGAGCGGGCCGTCGCCGACCCGTTCATCCTCCTCGACCAGATGGGCGAGGTGCAGTACGGGGTCGGGGAGGCGAAGGGCGCGCCCGATCATCCGCACCGCGGGTTCGAGACCGTGACCTACATGATCGACGGCGAGTTCGTGCACCGCGACTCGACCGGCGGTGGCGGGGTCATCGCGAACGGGGATACCCAATGGATGACCGCCGGCGCGGGCATCGTGCACTCGGAGATGCCCCCCGAGAAGCTCGTCCGCACCGGCGGGCTGTTCCATGGCGTGCAGCTGTGGGTCAACCTCCCCGCGGCGCAGAAGTGGTCGCCGCCGCGCTATCAGGACATCGCGGCGACGTCGGTCACGCTCGTCCGCTCGCAGGACGGGGGCGCGCTCGTTCGCGTCATCGCGGGCGACCTCGCCGGACACACCGGGCCGGGGGTCACCCAGACGCCGATCACGTACGCGCACGTCACGCTCATGCCGGGCTCGCGGCTCGAGCTGCCGTGGCGTCCGGAGTTCAACGCGCTCGTCTACGCGCTCGGCGGGTTCGGCACCGTGGGCACCGAGGCGGTCCCGCTCCAGTCGGGCCAGCTCGCCGTGTTCGGCGCGGGCGAGGCCCTCCGCATCGACGGCAGCCCGCGGCAGGACAGCCGGAGCGCCGCGTTCGACGTCCTCCTGCTCGGGGGCCGGCCGATCGGCGAGCCCGTCGTGCAGTACGGCCCGTTCGTCATGAACACGCGCGAGGAGATCATGCAGGCCATCGCCGACTACCAGGCCGGCCGGATGGGTTCGATCCCGGCGACGCACTTCGGCGCGGGACCGGCGGACACCCGCTAGACCGCGGTACCGCGGGCGTGTTCGAGACCGTCGATGCGCCGCAGGATCTCGAGCATCAGCTCGTTCTGGCTGGACAGATGCTCGAGCACCGTCTCGATCTCGCGCTCGGCCTTCTGATTGACCTCGAAGTCGGCCTCCGCGCGCAGCTCGGAGTACCGGTCCTGCAGGTTCTGCCCGACCATGATGAGCGGCGTCAGGTGCAGCTGGATCACGTTGCTGACGAACAGCCAGAGCACGAACGCGGGCGCCGGATCGAATCGCAGCTGCACCGGACCAAGCGTGTTCCAGGCGAGCCAGACCGCCGTCCAGGCCGCGACCACGAGAAAGAATCCCATCGTCCCCACGTGGTCCGTCACCCAGATGGCGATGCGATCGAGACGCGAGGAGCGCTGCCGGAAGAGGTCGTTGACGTTCGCCGGCGGGGTCTGCGCCGCCCGCCACTCGTTCGCGTCGGTGAGGCGGTCCACGTTGGTCTCGAACTGGGCGATGGTCATCGCAGCCTCCTGGCGAGGCCGCTCGGCCGGCCGCGCGAGCGGATAGTCGCACCGATGCGGTGGAAGAAGACACCGCCGGAGCTCGCCACGTGGATCGAGCAGGCGCGCGCGTATGGCGCGACGTTGCCGAGAAGCAGAAGGCACTGAGGAAGACCGCCGCGAAGAGGAGCTCGAAGCCGCGCTAGCTGGCCGGGCGGATGTCGCCCTTCGGCTCGAACTTCGCGCTCGCGGTGTACGAGGTGCGGTTGGGGACCTCGTCGACCTTGGTGATCCGATAGAAGACTGGCGCGCCCGATTGACGGGTGAGGCGGATGAGGGAACCGAGCTTGACCGGACCGGCGTTCACGATCTTGTTCGAGAGCGGACCGCCGCTCAGTCGGATCACGGTCTCGATCGGCATCAAGATGGCATGCTAAGGGCCGGGCTCTTGGGAGAGCCCGGCCCCGTCGCGATTAGTACCGGGACGCCGGTCGACGCGTCTCGAAGCAGCTGCTGCAGTAGACGGGCTTGTCGCCGCGCGGCTGGAACGGCACACGGGCTTCCTTGCCGCAGGACGAGCAGGTGGCGGTGAAGAACTCGCGCTCTCCGCCGTAACCGCCGCCGCCGCCACGCGAACCGCCGCCGTAGCTGGCGCCGCCGCCGCCGCCGGACGCCTTACGCGCCGCACGGCAGTCGCTGCACCGGCCGGGCTGGTTCATGAGGCCGCGCTGCTGGTAGAACTCCTGCTCCCCCGCGGTGAACACGAACGGGTTCCCGCAGTCCTTACAGGTGAGAGTGATGTCGCTGAAGCTCATTTTGGCTTCTCCTTATTTCCTGGTCCGGACCCGAATCGCACCACCTCGGGTCGAAAGGAGAAGTCCCTCGTAACCTGTTGGATCGATCGTCGTGCCGTGACCTGTTGTGCCCATATCGTACCACTCGACCGGTCCGGCGCGGTTGTTGCATCCGTTACCGACCATGTCCGAACGCCCCCTCCGCCGCCCCCGCGGCACCCTGCGCCTGCTGGGCCTGACGCTCGCCGCGAACGGCCTTTTGGGCATCGCCCTGGTGGTCGTCGGGCTGGGCGCGGGGGGCCCCTGGCTCGCCCGGGCCGGCCGGGCCGCGGACTCGGCGGGCGACTCCCTGGCGGCCGCGGCGGGGGCGCTGGACCAGACCGCGACGGCGTTCGACGGCTTCGGCAGGAGCCTGGACGAGGCCAAAACGTCGTCGGCCCACGCCTCGCGG
>JAXDLF010000302.1:0-5828 GCA_034666765.1 Chloroflexota bacterium | reverse complement strand
CGCGACGGGCACGGCGGTGGTCGCGACCGCCCGCGGCGGGCTGGCGGAGATCCTCGACGAGCGCAGCGGCGTGCTCGTACCGGCCGGCGACGTGGACGCGTTCGCGGCCGCGGTGCCGCGCGCCGCGCGGCTGGCGCGTGCGGACTGCCGCGCGCGCGCCGGCGCGTTCCCGCTCGACGCGATGCTCGACGGCTACGAGCGCGAGCTCGCCCGCGCCTGAGGGCGCACCGCGAGCCGCAGGAACAGGAGATCGTCCGCGGAGCGCTTCACGCTGAGCAGGCGGCTCCACGGCGCGTCCTGCGGCCGGAAGGCCAGGTCCTCGACCAGCGCGAGCCGCCGATGCGCCGCTGAACGGCCGGCGATCTGCGGCGCGATCGTCTGGAACATCTGGTCGAGGACGCGATCCTTCAGGAACCGACCCATCAGGGTCGGCCCGCCTTCGGTCAGGATCCGGCGTGCGCCGAGCCTCGTGGCGAGCGCGGTGACGATGTGGCGCGCGCTCGGCGCGGGCCCGTCCATGACCTGCACGTCCACGTTCCGCGGGTGGCGCCCGAGGCGGCGAGCGCCCATCTTCGTCGTGAGGATCACGATCGGCTGGTCCGCCTTGAACGCGCCGGCGTCCAGATCGAGATCGCCGCTCGCTGTGACGAAGGCAACCGCCGGCTGCCCTGCCTTGCCCATCGCCCGGCGGAGCGCGGCGAACGGCGCTGCGGCCGCCGGGTAGGCGAAGTCGGGCGTCCATTCGCCATCGGGCTCGGCCCGGAGCGTGCCCGCGCCGACGACCACGACGTCGGCGCACGCCCGCAGCAGTCCAAGCACGAAGCGGTCCTCGTCACTCGAGCGGCTGATGATGCCGGCGTGGGCCTGGCGCGGGATGTCGTACGACACGACGCCATCGAGCGTGGTCACGAAGTTCGAGAACACCAGCGGTCGGCCGCGCGGCGCGGGAAAGCCGAGCGGGCCGCCGTACCGCCCGAGGAGCGCCCGGGGAAGCGGGAGCGGCCGACCCTCGTGCCGGTCGAAGAGCGTGTCCAGCGGCGGCATCTCCTTACGGCTGGAGCGCGCGGATGCCCGCGAGGTGCAGGAACTCCCCCCGGATGTTCGGATCGGTCGCGTATTCGCCGCGCCACACGACGGTCCGCGTCGCCGGCTGCAGCTCGCGCACGCCACGCATCTGGGTGCAGAGGTGGTGGGCCTGAAGCTGGACCGCGACACCGTGCGCCTTGACCAGGCCCTCGAGCGTGTCGGCGATCTCACCGCCCATGCGCTCCTGAACGGTGAACCGGCGCGCGAACACGCGGACCAGCCGGGTCAGCTTGGAGATCCCGATGATCTGCTCGTGGGCGATGTAGCCCACGTACGCGCTGCCGTAGAACGGGAACGCGTGGTGCTCGCACAGCGCGAAGAACGGGATCGGCCCCTCGACGATCTGATCGAGCTGGCAGCTCGGCCCGCCCTTGCATTCGGTCGGGAACACCGTCAACAGCTTCGGATCGCCCTCGTACCCCTCGGTCGCGTCGTAGAGGGCGCGAACGAATCGGCGTGGCGTCTCCCGGGTGCCCGGCGTATCGATGCGCATGCCGAAGGCCGTGAATATCTCGCCCATGTACCCCTCGAACCGGGTCCACTGCTCCGGCGCGAGCTCGCGGTGCTGGACGAGCTCGCGGGTCCGCACGTCCTCCTCGTCCGGTGGAACGTGCAGGTGCCGGAGCTCCCGGGCGTCGTCTTCGGCGATCGTCATTCGTGTCCTCCAAGGTGCGTCGCGGATGTCCCGCCCATCAGGCTCGGGGCGTGCGCGGACTTCGAGCGCGCCGCTCGCGCTCGCCCGCGCTTCCCAGGTCGGCTCGGCGAACGTCGCCGGACCGCCGTGCACGCTGCCGTCGTCCACGCGAAACCGCGAGGCGTGCCACGGGCACTCGATCTCGCACCGCGTGGCACCGACCCACTTCCCTTCGTTCAGCGGGCCGCCGGCATGGGTGCAGGTGTTGCCCATGACGAAGACCGTGCCGTCGACCGAGGCGATGAACAGGGCCACGCCCTCCGGGGTCGTCGCGACGACCGGTGCGCGATCAGTCAAACCGGCCACCCGGACGTCGAGGGTCTGCCATCCATCGCCGATCTCCGCCCAGGCCTGACGATTCACCTCGGTCCCGAAGCCGAACACCAGCTCGCCGCCGAGGAAGCTCGAGGCGAGCATGACGAGCCAGGCGATGGCCGAAACGGCGATCGCCGCCGACCGCACGTCGAGCGATCCGTTGGTCCGCAGAACGAGCGATCCGACGAACCCGAGCGTCGCGACGACCATCAACAGCCCGTGCAGCATCCCGGTCCGCCGCTCGTCGCCGTACGTCTCGTTCCAATCCGTCAGGCCCGAGACGATCGAGATCAGGGACGTGAGGAATGCGCCGATCAGGAGGAAGTCCGCGGCCCGAAGCAGGCCCGGCTCTCGCGTGACGAGATACAGGACATCGACCGCGACCATCGCGGTGTACCCGCCGATCGTCAGGTCGGTGATCGCCGGATGCAGCGGATGGTGGAGCGGCCAGGTCCCGTGCAGGAGATCCTTCAGCGGACGCGTGCCCGGCACCTTGAAGACGCGGCCCACGATCGCGCCGAAGACGTTGCCGACCGCATCCAGCCACCCCGCGTCCTTCACGAGGGCGTGACCGATCGTGTTCTTGCCGCCGCTCATGCGATCTCCTTCGCCTGCTTCTATCGGTAGCGATACTACCTGTTAGAAGCGGGACGGGTATGGCCGCCCGCGGCAGGGCATTCCTCGGGAGCGTGGTCGGCGGGGGCGGGTGCTCGACCGGACTCGCTCGGCTGGCTCGCGGCTCGTCGCCGGCTAGATGACCTCGCTGAGCCGGCGGCGCGTCGCCTCGAGATCGAGGGCGTTGCTGTACACGGGGTAGACGGCGAAGCCGGAGGCCTTCGAGATCGCGTCGACGGCCGCGTTGTTCGGCATCGGGAGCGCGACCGTCAGCACCTGGCCTTCCTTCCCCACCACGAGCGCGTTCCAGTCGGCGGCGAGCGTCCGCGGCAGGAGCGCCTGCAGCTCCGCGGACGCGAGTCGCGCGGGCTCGGCGAGATACGGCGCGGGCGGCGGGGCCACCGCGCGCGCGTGCAGCGAGCCGCGCGGACCTTCGGCGAAGCTGTGCTCCCACACGCGGACGCCGCCACCGGCTTCCTTCGCGCGGTACATCGCCGTGTCCGCGAACTCGATGAGCGCCGCCGCGTCGGCCGCGGGACGCGGCAGCGTCGCGACCCCGATCGACAGACCGATGGTCTCCCCGGCCGCGGCGAGCTGCGGCGGCAGCGCCTGGGCCGCCGTCTTCTCGAGCACCCGGCGCGCGACGCGCGACGCGACCTCGCTGTCCGACTCGGGGAGGATGATCGCGAACTCGTCGCCGCCGTACCGCGTCGGGACGTCGTACAGCCGGACGGCCTGCTTCATCGCCGCACCGACCGTCCGGAGGACGGCATCGCCGGTGCGGTGGCCGAACCGATCGTTGATGCTCTTGAAGCGATCGACGTCGAGCATCAGGAGCGCGAGCAGGTGCTCGCCGCGCAGTGCCCGGTTGATCTCGGCGTCGAGGCGCGCATCGAAGTGCCGGCGATTGAACAGCCAGGTCACCGGATCGGTCTCCGCGAGGCGGGTCATCGCCTCGCTCTGCTCGCGCTGGAGCAGGCAGGCGCCCATGTGGCTCGCCAGAAGCTCGAGGGTCACCAGATCGTCCTCGCCGAACGAGCGGCCATCGACGGGGTCGGCCACGTTCAGCACCCCGCGCGACTCGTCGTCGACGAGGATGGGAACGGACATGAACGACGACGTCCGGTACCGGCTCGGGTCGCCGGCCCCGTGCGGCGGCAGCGCGTCGCCGCTGCGGACCAGGAGGGAACGCTTCGAGGCGGCCACGGAGCCCGCGACGCCTTCGCCCTGGCGGATCCGGACCTGCGCCTTGACCTCGTCCGCGATGCCGACGGCGTTGGCGATGACGAAGTCGGTGGTCAGCTCGTCGCGCAGCATGAGCGACGCCCGCTGCCCGCGGACGAGCTCCGTCGCGACCTTGAAGATGGAGTCGAGAAGATCCCCCGCAAGCCCAGCCCGGCCTGCAGTCCCACCGCCGTACAAGTCGCCTCCCCTGTGCGCTGCAGCCGAGTGTCTGTGCGCCGCGCGGCCGTGGCCATGACCATTCAGTATCGGTTCGCCGCCCGGCGGTCGGGCCGGGCCGCTGCCCTGCTCAGGCGATGCGGAGGATTCTCAGAAGTCGGTATCCCGCCCGGGGTACGAAACCGAAGACGGACGTCTTCGGTTGCCCTACCGGCCGGGCGCTAGGACGTGCCCGAAAGCAGGGGCGCTCCGGTCGGCGCGTCGACGCCGCCGGCCGGCTCCGGCGTGATCGCGACGGTGTCGCCACCCGCGAGCGGCGCGGCGAGGGTGAGCGTGGACACGCCGCGCTCGTTGGTGATGCCCGCGCGGACGGGCGTGGCGCCGTGGATGACCCAGACCTCCCAGGTCTTGCCCGCGGGCGGCGCCGGCAGGTCGAGGATCAGGTACGGGGCGCCGCCGTTCGCCGGCACCACGAGCGAGCCGCGCGGCCCCGCGGCCCCGGCCGCCGGAGCCAGGGCCACGACCCTCGCCCCGGCCGCGCCCGCGATCGCGGCGGCGTAGCGATCGGCATCGCGGCGAGCGGAGCCGTAGCCGACGAGCGCGATCACGAGCACGGCCGCGAGCGCGAGCGGGACGAAGAACGGGACCGGGCGGCGCAGCTCCTGCCCGAGCGAGAGGAGCCACTCCGGCGGCCGGCGCGCGCCACCGTCGGCGCGCGCGCGCTCGACGATCGCGGCACGGAGGCGTGGTGGCGCGTCCCGACCCTGCGTCTCCGCGACGGTCCACACGGTCTGCGCGAACGCGTGGGCCTCCGCGCGGCAGGTGGCGCACGAGTCGACGTGCGCGGCGACGGCCCGAGCGTCGTCCTCGTCGAGGACGCCGAGCGCGTACGCGGCGAGATCGTCGACCGGGTGCACGGTCATGCGCCCTCCACGTCGAGCCGCAGCCGATCGCGGAGCTTCGACATCCCGAGGCGCACCCGGCTCTTCACGGTACCGAGCGGCGTGCCGGTCCGTTCGGCGATCTCGGTCTGCGACAGGCCGGACCAGAACGCGAGGTCCAGCACCGTACGCTGCTCGTCGGGGAGGGACGCGACCGCCGCGCGGACGCGCTCCGCCTGGAGGCTCGCGATGACCCGATCGTCCAGCCGCGTCTCTTCCACGAGCTCGGCCGCCTCATCGATCGCCGCCTCGCGCTCGACGCGCCGGCCTTTGGTGCGCCGCCAGTCGATCGCGGCGTTCCGCGCGATCACCAGGAGCCACGTGCGGACCGAGCCGCGATCCGATCGGTACGTCCCCGCGCGCCGCCACACCGCGTGGAACGCATCCTGTGCGACTTCCTCGGCCACCTCGCCGGCGCCGAGGCTCCGGTACAGGACGCCGAAGACGGTGCGGCCGTAGCGGTCGTAGAGCTCGCCGAGCGCGGACGGGTCGCCCTGCGCGATGCGGGCCATCAGCATCCTGTCGTCACCAGCCTTGTCGCTCGCTACGACATCGGATGGGCTGTTGGATGACCTCACCGACATGACTCTAGGGGTCATCCGGCCCTGGGAGCCCTTCGTATCCTGCGGGCAGAACACCACGAAAGGAGCGGAAATGGCCCGTCAATTCGCGATCGTCTTCGGCGCCGTCTACCTGCTCGTCGGCCTGATCGGCTTCTTCTACACGTCGGGCACGCCGTTCGCCGGCCCCGGCAAGGGCGGCAACCTGATCCTCGG
>JAXDLF010000301.1:0-3354 GCA_034666765.1 Chloroflexota bacterium | reverse complement strand
GCGCGCTCCTCGTCGAGGTCGCCGACGATCGCGGCCTGCATCTCCGGCTCGACCTCGCTCAGGGTCTCGGCCGCCGTCTCGACGTCGAGCTCGTCGAACACGGCGCGCCGCTCGTCGGCCGTCATCTCCTCGACGATGTCGGCGATGTCCGCGGGGTGAAGGAGCGCGAGCTTCTGATGCGGCAGCGTCAGGCGCACGTTCTGCTGCGGCGACTCGAGCGGCTCGACCAGATGCCAGGGGATGATCCCGCGCGGGAGCTTGCGCCCGATGAGGGCCGCGACGCGCTCGGCGGCGCGCTCGCCGCCGACCTGGCGGAGGATCCCGCGCAGCCCGACATCGGCGCCGACGAGCCGCAGCTGGCCGCCCTTCTCCTCCAGCTGGAGGTCGTTCACCCGCACGACCTTGGCCCCGTGGGTGTCGACGATCTGCTTGTCGAGGAGGTCGCGGCCCAGGCGGAGGGCCTCCGGCGGCAGCTCGCCCGCGGCCGGGGGGACCGCCGTCTCCCGCAGCCGGTAGGACCCGTTGGTCGCCTCGAGATCGGCCCAGCGCACGATCCGCTCGCCCCCCGGGCCGCGGAGGATGGCCCACTGGACGGCCGGGAACTGCTCGCGGGGCACCACGGCGACGTCCGCGAGCCTGCCGATCTCGGTCCCTGCCGGATCGACCACTCTTGCTCGCTTGATCTCCGACAGGTACGGCATGGCTGGGAGCGTAGTCCGCGAGCAGTTAGAATTCACTCATCACCCGAATGGCCGCGACGCATCGTGTGCGTCTGCGTTGGAGGCATTGACCGATGAGCTCCCCGACCGAGACCGGCGTCCGAACGCGTGCTTTCGCCGATCAGGCGGTCCAGGCCGCCCTCGAGGCCGACTGGACCCGCGCGACCGAGCTGAACTCCAGGATCCTGGAGGCGAACGCCGAGGACCTCGAGGCCCGCAACCGGCTGGGGCGCGCCCTCCTCGAGACCGGCAAGCTCGATGAGGCCAAGGCGGCGTACGCCGAGGTCCTGAAGGCCGAGCCGAACAACCCGATCGCGCTGCGCAACGTGGCGCGCCTCGGGACGCTCCTCGAGCACAAGACGAAGACGAACACGACGAAGTCGAAGACCCAGCCGCGCCTCTTCATCGAGGACATGGGGAAGACCGGGATCCTGCGGCTCATCAACCCGGCGCCCGCGCACGTGGTGGCGAAGTACTCGCCCGGTGCCGAGGCCGAGCTCCGCGAGCGCGACGGCCTCATCGCCGTGCACGCGCGCGACGGCGAGCTCCTTGGCTTCCTCGAGCCGAAGGTCGGACGCCGGCTGCTCGATCTCATCAACACCGGGAACCAGTACGTCGTCGCGGTCGTGAGCAACGACCAGCAGAACCCGCGGGTGGCCATCCGGGAGACCCTCCAGAGCCCCGAGAACGCGCAGCGCATCTCGTTCCCCGGCCATCACCGCCCGGCCGAGACGAAGGAGCGCGCGTACATCAAGGGCAACTTCTTCCGCTTCGGCGGCGAGGAGGACGAGGACTCCGAGGACGAGACCGAGGAGACCGAGACCACGCCATCGGTCGCGGACGACGAGTCCGAGCCGGCCGTGGCCGAGGAGCCGCTCGCCGTCGACACCGACGACGACGATGACGACGAGGACGAGGCTGACGAGTAGCGGTCTGACCCGCCTCGCGCTCTGCGTCCTCCTTCTTATCGGTAGCGCCTGCGAATCGGCACCCCGGGTGGTGCCGAGCGCGGATGTGCCCGACGCCGCGCCCATCGCGCGCTCGGCAGCCGCGGTGCTCCTCCAGCTCTCGGTGTACGACTACGCGCTGGCCGGCGCGCTCGCCGGGCAGGGCACGCGGATCGTCTCGAGGGACCGCTGGGCGACCGTGACCCGCGGGCTGCTCCCCAAGATCAGCGACATCACGTCGGCGTCGCTGTCGGTGACCGCGAACGCCGCCGGACCGGTGCGCGACGCCGTCGTCGGGCTCGCCGATGCGCTCACCGATCTGGCGAAGGACGCCGGGGCCTATGCCGATGGCGGCGATCCCGCCGTGTTCGCGAAGACGGCCGGTGACGTGAACGCCTGCTGGGACCGGCTGCGGGCGCTGTCGGCGAAGCTGCCCGCCGACGCCGACCTCCAGAAGACGATCGCGCGCGGCACCTCGATCACCGTGAGCTCCGCCTCCGAGCCGCAGTTCGCGCTCCAGGCCGGGCCGTACGCGACCGCCGCCGACGCGGACGCGGCGGCGACGAAGATCGGGACGGTGCTCTCGGTCACGCGCGCCGCGCCGTACCTGGTGCGCGTGGCGAACTATCCGGCGAAGGCCCAGGCGGACGCGGCCGGCGCGGCGTTGAAGACGAAGGGCATCGACGTGACCTCGGTCGTCGAGGACCGCAGATACACGTTCTCCCGCGGCGCGACGGTGCCCGACGCCGAGCTGTGGCGCGAGCCGACCAGCGCGGTCGACGGGCCCGGCGGCGCGCGGCGCGTGGCCCTCTCGCCGGACGGCAAGTGGATCGCGATGGCGAGCGACGACGGCACGATCGCCATCTTCTCCGCGGCCGGCAGCCTGGTGGCCCTGCCGAAGCTGAACGCCGGGATCACCGCGCTCCTGTTCAGCGGCGACAGCGCGTGGCTCTTCGCCGGCGGCGCGTCGGGCAGCGTCTTCTTCGTCCCGTCGGGCATGTCGCCGCTGAGCGTCGGGCAGCAGCTGCGGTTCCCAGCGGCGATCACCGAGGCGCTCTACGTCGGCATCCCCACGGCGCGGGCGTTCATCGCGGTCTCGAAGGGCTCGACCGGCGCGACCGGCGGTGGGGCCGGCCTCGTCGGCGGGCGCGCGCCGGACGGCGCGACCCTCGGCGCGCCGTTCCCCCTCACGACGCCCGCGGCCGGCGGGCTGATCGCGGCGAGCGATCGCGGCGAGCTCTACATCGCCACGACCAGCGGGGGGAGCACGGACGTCGAGCTCCTGCGGATGGGCACCGACCGCTTCCTCCGCGGGGTCATCCGGGTGCCCGGCAACGTCGTGGACTTCGCCGTCGACCTGAAGGCGGACCGCGCCGCCCTCGTCACCGACCAGGGCACGTTCCGCTTCTCGCCGCACGACACGAATCCGGGCGCGACGCTCCAGAAGGTCGGCGCCACGGTGCGGGCCGTCGCGTTCGGCGCGGACGGCACCTTCTATCAGTTGGACAAGGACAAAGTCGTCGCGATCGGACCCGATGGCGCCCAGCGGTGGCAGGTACCGCTCACCGACGGACGGAAGATCGTCCTGGGCACGCGAACCCTCGTCTGGGACGGCGCGGACACGGTCTGGGCGATCGCCGCGAACGGCACCGTCGACGCCCTCGGCATCGGCGGTACGATCCAGGACC
>JAXDLF010000300.1:0-6384 GCA_034666765.1 Chloroflexota bacterium | reverse complement strand
TGCCTGCCGATCCGGAAACGCGCGGTCTCGTGGTGCGCGCGATGAAGGACTCGCGTGACGAGCTCGCCGCGGCGCTGCGCGGGGACGTGCGCGCGATCGACGCGCTGACCGCGAAGTTCGACCGCCGCTTGGATCGCTCGTCCCACTAGCGCGACGTTGACCGTCGTGCAGCGGAACCTCAGCGAGTCGTTCTACACCGCGCTCGTCCGGGACTGCGGTGACGCGGTCGTGACGTTCGATCTCGACGGCACGATCACTTCCTGGAACCCGGGGGCCGTGCGTCTCTACGGCCATCCCGAGGCCGTGGCGATCGGGAAGCCGACGACGTTGTTCGTCCCCCAGGATCAGGTGTTCCGGCTCCACGCCAATCGCAAACGGTTGCTCGCCGGCGAGCCGCTGCCGAGCTACGCGAACACCCACTGCCGCTGCGACGGGACGCGCTTCGACGTATCGGTCACGTTGTCGCCGATCCACGACGGCAGCGGCACCGTCATCGGGGCGTCGGCTGTCATTCGGGACGTGACCCAGAGCCGTCTGGAGCGCGAACGCATCCAACGGACCCTCGACTCCCTGGCGACGCTCGACCAGCGCCGCGAGGAGTTCCTGGCCCTGCTCGCGCACGAGATCCGCCTTCCCGCCGCCGCGATCGGGCTGCTGGCTGAGGGCCTGGCCCGGGCGCCGCAGATCGGCGAGCGCGAGCGTGCCGCGGCGCTTCGGCTCCGCGAGCAGGCCGCGTCGCTCTCGAGGCTCGCGGAGGACGCCCTCGCGATCGCCCATCTCGAAGGGGACACCGCGCGAATCGACCTGCGGCAGGACGACCTCGTCCGCGCGCTGGACGTGGCCGTCAGCCGGGTCGGCGACGCGCGGGTCGACGCGCGCCTGCCCGACCGTCCGCTCTGGCTACGCATCGACCGCGAGCGGCTGGCCCAGGCGGTGGTGAATCTGCTCGCGAACGCCCTCAAGTACTCGGATGCGCCGGCCCCCGTGCAGCTGCGCGTGCGCGAGCTGGACGGCTCGGTCCGGATCGAGGTGCGTGACGAAGGGATCGGGATCACTCCGGAGCAGGCGGACCGCCTGTTCCAGAAGTACGCCCGCGCCCAGCGTGCCGGCCAGCGTGATCCGGGCGGGGCCGGCCTCGGCCTGTACCTCGCCCGGCTCGTCGCGGAGGCCCACGGCGGCAGGGTCCACGTCGAGAGTGCCGGGATCGGCCTGGGCAGCACGTTCGCGATCACGATCCCGCGATCGTCGTCGGCAGAATGATCCGCCTGCTCATCGTGGAGGACCACCCCATCGTCGCGGAGGGTCTCGAGCTCGCGCTGTCGCGGGAGTTCGACATCGAGATCGTCGCCAGCGCGCGCTCCGCGGGAGCCGGCCTGGTCGCCGCCGCGCGGACCCAGCCCGATGTCGCGCTCGTGGACTACCAGCTGCCCGACATGCCGGGCGCCGCCCTCGTCGAGCAGCTGCGCACCCACCTTCCGGGCCTCGTCGTGGTCATGCTGACGGCCGACGCATCCGCGCAGGCCCTCCGACGGTCCCTCAGCGCCGGAGTCGCGGGCTTCCTGCTGAAGACCCAGCAGGCCTCCGAGATCGCGAGCGCGATCCGCCGGTGTGCCGCGGGCGAGCTTGCGCTGCCGGCTCGAGCGCTCGCGCAGCTCGCACCGTCGCCGCAGCGGTCGTCGCTCGGCCTGACCGAACGCGAGACCGAGGTCCTGCGTCTCGTCGCGGATGGACTGGACACCAAGGCGGTCGCCGAGGCGCTCTCGCTTTCCGTGCACACGGTCCGCGGCCACGTGCAATCGATCCTCGAGAAGACCGGCACGCACTCGAAGCTCGAAGCGGTGTTGCGCGGCCTCGACGCCGGCATCCTGCAGCGTCCGTAGTACGAATGGGCCCCTGCGGGCGCGCCGCCCACACCCGCGAACAGGGGTGCCGCCGGGCTTGACGGTGCACGACGATCGCGAAATGGCACGCCGCCTCCGACCGGTGCTCGTCGTCGACGACAGCTCGCTGCTCCTCGCGGCGGTCGCCGCCGTCGTCGCACTGGAGGGCTACCCGACGATCGTCGCTCGTGACCGCGGCGAAGCGCTCGCGCAGCTCGATCTCGCCCGGCCCTGGCTCGTGGTCACCGCGCTCCAAATGGCCCCGATGGATGGAGGCGAGCTCGTGGTCGCGCTCCGCGAGCGGATGCCCGGATTGGCGGCCGTGATCATGGCTCCCCATCCGGAGGCGCGGCGTACGATCGAGGCATTGCCCGCCGCGTACCTGGCGACACCGTTCACGCTCGGCGAGCTCCTGTGGGCGATCGCCGCGGCGACCGTGGGAGCGGCGTGAGCGCGGCCGAGCTCGTCCTCGCCGAGGCGGTCCGCGACGGGATCGCGGTGTTCGACGCCGCCGGGCTGTTCCTGCACGCGAATTCGGCGGCGCGCGCGATCAGCGGCTGGTCCGCCGCGGACGAGTACGAGAAGCTCTTCGACTTCCGCCCCGGCGTCGTCGAGATCCGGCCGGCCAAGTGGGTGGAGCTCCGCCACGTTGCCCTCAGCTGGCGGACGCAGCCCGTCCGGGCGGCGATCTTCACCGACGTCACCGCCCAGGTGGCCCTTCGCGACGCGCAGCGCACGCTCCGCGAGATCGGGCTCATCGATCGCGTGACCGGGCTCGCGACCGAAGCGATCCTGCGGGACCACCTGCGGCGGTCGCTCGCCCTCGCGGCCCGCGACGAACGATGGGCCGGCGTCGTGTGGCTCGCGCTGCATCGGGTGACGCTGCGGGGCGCCGACGGGAAGCGTGCCGCCGACGAGGCCCTGCGGCAATGTGCCCGGCGGGTTCAGGCGGTGATCCGCAACAGCGATCTGGCCGCCGTCATGGACGAGAACACGATCGTGGTCGCGCTCACGGCGATGGGCGCTCCGGGCGACGCGCAGATCGTCGCCGTCCGGCTCCTCCTCGCCCTGGCGCCGCCGATGCTCATCGACGGTCGCGAACGCTCCATCGGGGTCGCGAGCGGCGTCATCACGGCCTCGGACCGCTCGATCGGGGTCGACGAGCTCCTCGAGCGCGCGCGAGCGGCGGCCGAAGCGGCCGTCAGTGCCGCCGCCCCGGTCCATGTCGAGCGGGCGCGATGACCGAACCCAGCCGCATCCTCGTCATCGACGACGGCGGCCCGAACCGCGGGCTGCTGGCCGCGGTTCTGATGGGCGAGGGCCGTTCGGTGGTCAGCGAGTCCGGGATCGCGAGCGGCCGCGAGCGCGCGATCGCCGGTTCGTTCGACCTCATCGTGTGCGATGCGCACCTGGCCGACGTCGACGGGACCCTGCTGACCGACCAGCTGCGCGCGGCCGGGGTCACCGCGCCGATCCTCGCCCACGACGGCCATGGCAACCTGACCGCCGGCGGTCCATCGGCGCGGTCCCCGGCGCTGCCCGTGACGGCGAGGCCGCGGCCTCGGGGCGTCCTCGGTGGCCTCGTCGTCGTCGCCATGGCGGTGCCCTTCGTGCTGCAGCCACTGGGCGTCGCCAACGCCGCGTCGTACCTCTTCGTGGCCATGGGCACCGCGTTCCTGATCGCGTACGCGCGCGGCCAGCAGTACGTCTACCTCATTCCGATGGTCACGCTGCTCTCGTTCGGCGTCGCCCTCCTGTTGCCGACCTGGCTCGTGATGCGTCCGGAGACGATCGAGCCCGCGTTCCTCGGCATTCTCGGCCTCGGCTTCCTCATGGCCTTCGTGCTCGCGCCCGCCAAGCGGTGGCCGCTCGTGCCCGCAGCCGTGCTCGGCCTGGTCGCTGGAGCTCGACTGCTCACCGGCGCGTCGCTGGTCCCGGCGCCGCTCGAGCCGTTCCTCGTCCCGGCCGTCCTGGCCGCGGTCGGTGCCTATCTGCTGTTCGAGCGCTCGAGCTGAGCCGCACGTCCGCGTGACCGCCCGGCGCGTCCTCGCCGTCGCCGCGCCGATCATCCTCGCTGTCGGGCTCGTCGTTGCCCTCGGCCCAAGCGTCCGCCCCGGAGGATCGACGCCGGTGCCCTGCGATCCGGCCGCGAGCCTCCTCCGGTTCTGCGAGGCGTTCCCAAGCTTCGCGCCGGCGTCAAGCACGCCGCTGCCGCTCGTGGATCAGATCCAGCCCTGCGACGGCTCGGGCTTTCGTCCGGCCTTCTGCGTCGCGTTCCCGAGCGGCGGCCCATCCGTCGATCGCCCGACGCTGGTGGCCCGGCGCCAGGACGCGTGCGCGGAGCTGGGAGGCGAAGCCCCGGACTTCTGCCTGATCCTGCCATCGGACGCGACATCGACCGGCGTGCTGCGGCGCGAGGTCGCCCTCGCGCTGCTCCGTCAGCGGCTCGGCTCCGACTTCCGCCGCACGGGCTCGGGCAGGGCCCAGCTCTGGACGGAGCTCGGAGTGTCCGCGCCGGTGTCGGACCAGGTCTTCAGTCTCGTCTCGGACGACGCGGCCGCCGTCGAGGCATTCTTCGGTCGGAGCTTTCGCGAGCCGCCCGCGGTCTTCCTCTTCCGCTCGCGCCAGTCGTTCGGCACCGCGATCGAGCGCCAATTCGGCGTACCGCCGAACGTCGCCGGGCAGATGGCGCAGCAGCTGCTCGGGCTGCTCCTCACCGGCGCCGACGCCGTCGCGATCAACGGCGAGGCCGTGCTCACCGGCGGCCGGCCGATCGTCTACCGCCACGAGCTCGGGCACGTGCTCATCCATCAGCTCGCCGGGGACGACCTCCCCGCGTGGCTCGACGAGGGTCTGGCCACGTACCTGTCGGATTTCGATGGATCGGTCGTCGGTCCCGAGCGCGCGGTCGCGCTCTCGGTCCTTCGGGTGAACCCCGACGCACGGCGGATCTTCGCCGAGGGTCAGGGGTTCCTGCAGGTGAACACCGACTTCGCGGGCCACGCCTACGCCGTCGCGGCGGAGGCGGTGCACCTTCTCGATATCCACGGCGGCCGGGCCGGAGTGGTCGCCCTGCTGGAAGCGATCGGCCGCGGCGTGGCGCTCCCGGACGCGTTCCCGGACACCGCCGGCGAGACGCTGGACGACTTCCTCGCCGAGCTGCCCGCGAGGGCCTGGGGTCCGTGCCGCCACGGCGTCCTGATCTCCGCCGCCGCCCCGGACGGACTGCTGAGCTACCGGCTCTACGGCTTCGCGCCGCAACGACAGGTCCGGGTTCGTCTCGATGGCCCGTACGGCTACGCCTTCGTGGTGACTCCCGATCGGTTCGGCGTCTATTCCGGGACGTTCGGTCCGCCGATGCCGGCGGGGAGCTATCGGCTCTCCGCGCTCGCCGACGACGGCTCGGTGATGACGGACGTCTCGATCGGCGACCCGGCCTCGACATCGATCCAGCGCTGCGAGTGACGAGCGACGCCCGCTGGCACGAGGCCTGCCGGGGTCCGGGCCCGTGGACTCACGGGATCCGGCCGATCCGGCCGATCCGGCGGGCGGCCCCGGGCAGCGGCGGGACGGTGGTGCGCGCGAGCATGACCGGCGGGCCCGCGCCGGCGGCCCGCCCGCGACGGCCTTCGTCGAGTTCGTCTGTGTCTCGCGCCCGCACATCGAGATCGGGCGCGCCGAGCCCGACGGATCGGGGCATCTGACCCTCCACGAGACGGCGTGGGCGTACTGCGCAGCCGGCCGGCCGACGGAGCCGCACGTGTGGCGAGCGAACCGCCCGCAGCCGCTCTCCGCGATCCGCCACTCGGAGATGCCGCCTGGGTCGTCGGCCGATCCATCGAGTGGCTGATGCGCCGATGAAAAAGGTGCTCGTCGTCGAAGACGATCGGGCGATCCGCGAGATGATCGCCGCCGCGCTGGTCGAGGCCGGTTACGCCGTGGCCGCGGCGAAGAACGGCCGCGAGGGTCTCGACCGCTGCCGCGACTTCGGCCCCGACGTCGTGATCCTCGATCTCATGATGCCGCAGGTCGACGGCTTCGAGTTCCTCAAGCTCCGCCCGGTGGAGGGGTGCGACGCTCCGATCATCGCGATGAGCGCGGCCTTCCATCGCGACCGCCTCCCACCCGACGCGCCCGTGAGCGCGTTCGTCGAGAAGCCATTCGCGATCGACACGTTCCTCGAGACCGTCGCCGCCCACGCGACGGCGTCGAACGGCGCGGCCCGCCGCCGCCGGATGGGCCGCAACTAGGGCCGCCGACCGTCAGTCGCGCCGTGCGCCGGCTCCATGTGCTGCGCGACCGCGGCGACGAGATCCTCCACGTCGAACGGCTTCCCCAGATGCCCGACGGCGCCGATGCTCGCGGCCCACTCGGCCGCGTCGCGGGCGGCGCACAGCGCGACGATCGGAATCGGATGGGGGCGCCGGCGGTAGGACCCGGCGAACGCCGTCCCATCCATCTCCGGCATGAGCTTGTCCAGCAGGATCAGCTGCGGGCGGACATC
>JAXDLF010000299.1:0-6366 GCA_034666765.1 Chloroflexota bacterium | reverse complement strand
CACGCACGAAGCAGGGACTGCAGGATCTGATCGACATCGTGCTGCTCGTCGCGGACGTCGCCGACCTCAAGGCGAACCCCGATCGCCCGGCCATCGGCCGGGTCATCGAAGCGCACATGGACAAGAGCCGCGGTCCGATCGCGACCGTGCTCGTGCAGACGGGCACGCTCGAGCGCGGCGACCTCATCGTCGCGGGGAAGACCTTCGGCAAGGTCCGCGCGATGACCGACGACAAGGGCAAGAACGTCGGCCGCGCCGAGCCGTCCCGCCCGGTCCTCATCCTGGGCCTTCCGGACGTCCCCGAGGCCGGCGACGTCCTCCGCGCGGTGGCCGACGAGAAGACCGGCAAGGCGCTGGCCGAGCGCAACGCGCGCGAGCGCGCCGCGGCCGCCGGCGGTGAGCGTCCCGCGACGCTCGACGAGATGTTCGCCCAGGTCAAGGAGGGCAAGGCCAAGGAGCTGAAGGTCGTCCTCAAGGCCGACGTCCAGGGCTCGCTCGAAGCGATCAAAGGCGCCCTGGCGAAGGTGCCGCAGGACGAGGTCGCCCTGGTCGTCATCCACGACGCCGTGGGCGACATCAGCGAGTCGGACGTCACGCTCGCGGCGGCGTCCGGGGCGGTCGTCATCGGCTTCAACAACAAGATCGACGTACCCGCGAAACGCGCCGCGGACCAGACCCAGGTCGACGTTCGGCAATACAAGGTCATCTACGAGCTGCTCGACGACATCCAGAAGGCCCTCACCGGCATGCTCGAGCCCGAGATGGTGGAGAGCGTCCTCGGTCACGCCGAGGTCCGCCAGATCTTCACCGCGAACAAGACCACGATCGCCGGCTGCATGGTCTCCGACGGCATCATCCGCCGGGGAGCGCAGGCGCGCGTCCTCCGCGGCCAGGAGGCCGCCTGGGAGGGAACGATCGCGACCCTTCGCCGCGTGAAGGACGACGTCCGCGAAGTGGCGGCCGGTCTCGAATGCGGCATCGTGCTCGAGGGCCACAACGACGTCCAGGTCGGCGACGTCATCGAGGCCTTCATCGTCCAAGCGAAGCCTCGCTAGTGGCCTACCGGCGAGCCGATCGCGTGAACGCGCTGCTGCAGCGCGAGCTCGCGACGCTCATCAGCGAGGAGCTGCGGGACCCGCGCATCTCGTTCCCGACGGTGACGAGCGTCGAGACGACGAAGGATCTCAAGACCGCGCGGGTGTTCGTGAGCGTGCTGGGCGGCGACGACGCCGTCGCGAGCACGATGCGGGCGCTGAACGAGGCGCGGCCGTACATCCGCCACGAGGTGGGGGAGCGCACCGATCTGCGGTTCGTGCCGGAGATCGAGTTCGTCTCCGACCGGTCGGCGGCGCGCGCGGCCCGCATCTCGAAGCTTCTCCACGACGCGAACCCCGACCGATGAGCGGATCCATGCGCGCGGTCGTCGCCGCGATCGGGGCTGCCGACCGGATCGCGCTGGTCTCCCATCGCGACCCCGACCCGGACACCATCGGCTCGGCCCTGGCGCTCGGGCTGGCGCTCGAACGGCAGGGGAAGCGGGTCTCGTGGCACTGCGCGGACCCGGTGCCGGACGCGATCCGGTTCCTCGCCTCGGCCGACCGCTACAGCCAGGCCCCGCCTCCCGCGGACGTCGACCTCATCGTCTGCCTGGACTTCGGCGAGCCGGAGCGCGCGAAGTTCGCGCTGCCCACGGGCCCGAAGATCGCCGACATCGACCACCACGCGACGAACACGGCGTTCGGCGACGCGAACTTCGTCGACGTCACGAGCGCCGCGACCGGCGAGATGGTCGGCCGGCTCATCGACGCGCTCGGCACCGGCTGGACGCCGGACATGGCGACCGCCGCGCTGGTCGCGATCATGACCGACACCGGGTCGTTCCAGTTCCCGAACACCGACAAGCGCGCGCTCGAGCGGGCGGCCATGCTGCGGGACGCCGGCGCGGATCTGCAGGCGATCACGTACAACGTGTTCCGCAACAAGCGCTTCGAGGCCCTGAAGCTCTGGGGCTTCGCGTTCTCCCGCCTCGTCCGCGAGGCCGACGGTCTGCTCGTCTGGACCTGGATCGAGAACGACGACCTCGCGAAGGCCGGCGCCCTCGAGGAAGACCTCTCCGGACTGGTGGAGCAGATCGCCCGGAGCAAGGGGATGCGCGTCGCGCTCCTCTTCAGCGGCACGACCGGATCGGTCAAGGTCTCCTGCCGCACCTCCGCGTCCGCGCCATCGGTGGACGCCGCGGCGTTGATGGCGCGATTCGGCGGCGGCGGCCACGTGCGCGCCGCGGGCGCGCTCATCGCCGGCCCGGACCACGCCGCCGTCCGCGAGCGCGTCCTGGCGGCCGGACGCGAGGCGCTCGACCAGGCCCGACAGCCCGCATGACCACGACCCCGAATGGGGTCCTGCCGATCGACAAGCCGCTGGGCTGGACCTCCTTCGATGTGGTGGCGGTCGCCCGCGGCGCGCTCGGCGCGAAGCGCGTCGGCCACGGCGGCACGCTCGATCCACTCGCCACCGGCGTGCTGCCGCTGCTCGTCGGGAGCGCGACGAAATTCGCCGATCGGCTGCACACGGCGCCGAAGGTCTACGCCGCGCTCGTCACGTTCGGCACCGAGACGACCACCGACGACCGCGAGGGCGCCACCACCCGGACCGCCGACGTACCCGAGCTGACGCTCGAGGCCCTCGACGGCGCGCTCGAGGCGTTCCGCGGCGAGATCGCCCAGGTGCCGCCGGCCTTCGCCGCGGTCAAGGTGAACGGACGCCGCGCCTACGCACGCGCCCGCGGCGGGGAGACCGTCGAGCTGAACGCGCGGACCGTGACGATCGAACGCCTGGCGGTCGCGAGCTGGGAGCCGCCGGCGCTGCGGCTGCTGGTGGTGTGTTCGACCGGCACGTACATCCGCTCGCTGGCCCGGGACCTCGGCCGCGCCACCGGTTCGGCCGCCCACCTCGGCGGGCTCCGGCGGCTCGCGGTCGGCGCGCTCGCGCTTGATGACGCGATCACGGTCGAGGCGCTCCGCGGCACGCCGGATGCGCTGACCCGGCTTCGTGATGCGGACGACCGTATCCTGCCGTTAGCGGAGCGGTTCCGGGTGGCACCGGCCGCGGAGCTGCTCGCGAGTTGGGGGCGATCCACATGATCATCCGCGCGGCGGAGCTGGCAGCCCGCTGGCTGCTCGAAGGATGGCGAGCGCTATCGCTCGACGCGAAGGTCGTCGGGACGGTGGCCATCGCGAACTGGCTCATGCTGTTCGCGAACCACACGACGGTCGCCGCGACGAGCGACGCGACCATCTGGCGGCTGTTCCCCGGCGTGGCCGGACCGGCCTTCCTCGCCATCGCCGGCGCGGTCGCGTTCAGCTACCCGATCCGAGACCGGATCCAGGGCCCGTCGTTCACCCCGCGCGGGCGGTGGCTGCATCTCGCGGTCGTGCTCGCGGTCTTCGTGATCGTGCCGACGATCGCGTCCATCGTCCTGCGCGAGACCGGGAAGCCTTACACGTACATCCACGACGGCGCGCTCATGATCGAAGAGGCCGCGCGCAAACTCCTGGCCGGGCACAACCCGTACGCCGCGGACTACCTCGACACGCCGCTCTACTACTGGCCGATGGTCAACAACCCGGCGCTGTACCACCTCACGTACTTCCCGTTCCTATTCCTGATCACGGTGCCGTTCGTCTGGGTCTTCGATCATCTCGGGATCTTCTGGGACCAGCGCTACCTGTACCTGCCGGCGTTCGTCGCGACGCTCGCGCTCCTGCCGCTGCTGGTCAAGCGCCTCGATCACCGGATCGCGCTCGTCGCGCTCGTCGGACTGAACCCGCAGCTGTTCCCGTTCGTCATCGAGGGCCGCAACGACTTCTTCGTCCTCGCGTTCCTGTTCGCGGGCGTCATGCTGCTGCAGCGCGAGCACCGCGCGCTCGGATCGCTCGCCATCGCGGCCGCCGCCGCGGCCAAGCTGCACGCCCTGTTCCTCTTGCCGTTCCTCGTCGTGTACCTCGTGGCGACCCGCAAGCCGCGGACCCTTGGCGAGGCGGCCCGCGCGCTCCTGCCGACGATCCCGGCGGCCGCCTTCCTCGCGGTGACGTTCCTGCCGTTCCTGGCGAACGATTGGAACGCGTTCTACGACGACGTCGTCCGGTACAACGCCGGCGGCGCCGCATGGACCTACCCGATCTCGGGGATGGGCTTCTCGGCCCTGCTCCTCTGGCTCGGGGCCCTCCAGTACCGGCAGGCCGACTTCCCGTTCGCCGCGATCGAGATCGCCGTCGCGACGCCCATCGCCATCTACACGCTCTACCGGCTGTTGCGCGCGCCGACGATCGCGCGGATGCTGACCGGCTACGCGCTGACCCTCCTGGCCTTCCTGTTCTTCGGCCGCTACTTCCAGGGCAACTACCTCGGCTACATCCTGGCGGTCGCGTCGCCGGTGCCGTTCCTGATCCGCGAGGCCCGGCCGGTCCGCGCGCGGCGCCGGCGCCGGGCCCCCGTGACCGAGCGCGTGGCGCCGGCCGCGCCGGTCGCACCGCCGGCGGGGCAGGCGCCCCAGCCCATCTCGGCAGCCGTCGCCGTCGAAGCGCGGAGCGCCGAATAGCTCTCCACGACTTCACCGGCTGGCCGAAAGGCCCGCTCCACCTCGCGGTCGGCGTCTTCGATGGTGTCCACCTCGGGCACCAGGCGCTGATCCGCGTCCTCGTGGGCGGGTCCCGCGCCGCCGGCGCGACCCCCGTCGCCGCGACATTCGACCCGCTCCCGGCGCAGGTGCTGGCCCAGGATCCGCCGCAATCGACGCTGGTCGACGCGCCCGAGCGCGCCGCGCTCCTCGAGCACGCCGGCGCGGAAGCGGTGATCGTCTTCACCTTCGACAAGGCCTTCTCGCAGCAGTCGGCGGAGACCTTCATCAAGCGGGTGACCGCCGCCGGCGACGTGCGGCGCATCGTCGTCGGACCAGACTTCCAGTTCGGTCACGGCCGCGAGGGCGCGGTCCCCGCGCTGCGCGCGCTCGGGGAGGCGTACGGATTCGCGATCACGGTCGTCGAGCCGATCTCGCTCGGTGGCGTCGTCGTCAGCTCGACGCGCATCCGTCAGGCCCTACGGGAGGGCGACCTCGCCACGGCGCAGGGGCTCCTCGGGCGCCCGTACTCGGCCACCGGCACGATCGTGAAGGGCGAGCAGCGCGGCCGCGCCCTCGGATTTCCGACGATCAACGTCGCGCCGCCGTCCGACAAGCTGCTGCCGCACGACGGCATCTACGCGACGTGGGTCGTGCTCGGCGGCAGACGGTACCGGGCCGCGTCGAGCCTCGGCGTGCGGCCGACGTTCGGCGCCGGGCCACGGAAGCTCGAGGCCTACATCCTCGATTTCGACGAAGAGGTGTACGGCCAGGAGGCGACGATCGCCTTCGTCGAGCGCCTGCGGGACGAGGTCCGCTTCGACAGCGCGGAGGAGCTCTCCAGGCAGATCGCGAAGGACGTCGAGCGCACCCGGCTGGCCCTCCGCTAGCGACGATGTACGGACGCCACGGCACGATGACCGCGAAGCCGGGTCGGCGGGGCGCGCTGGTCGCCCTGCTCCTCGAGGCCGCTCGCGGCGACCCGATGCCGGGCTGCCGGCTGTACGTCGTGAGCGAGGTGCTGTCCGACCCGGACACGATCGCGGTCACCGAGGTCTGGGACGACCGCGCGGCCCACGCCGCCTCGCTCCAGCTCGAGTCCGTACGCGCGCTCATCACGGAGGCCCGGCCGCTGATCGCGGCGCTCGGCCAGCCGGTCGAGCTACACCCGGTCGGCGGCCAGGGGCTGGACTGACGCCTCGGCCGCGGCGAGATGGCGCTCGGCATCGCCGAGCGGGCTGAACAGCCGGAAGTACAGCGGAATGAGGAACGTGGCCACGCCGACCGCCGCATAGACGAGCTGCACGTTGCCGGTCCGCTCGATCGCGACTCCACCGAGCAGCGCCCCGACGGGGTTGGCCGACCACGCGAGGACCATCGCGATGGTGATGATCCGGCCGAGCATGTGATTCGGCACGATCGCCTGGCGCAGGCTGCCGGTATTGATGTTGAAGAGGATGCCGAGTCCGGACGACAGGCCCCAGAGCGGCACCGCGATCCAGAACGAGGGCGCAAACGCGAGCGCCACGATCAGCACGCCCGACAGCATCAGCGCGCCGAGCGCGACGTTGCCGAACGACCATCGTCTGCGCAGCGGACCCGCGATGAGTGACATGAGGAACACGCCGCCGCCGCCCGCGGCGAAGAGGATGCCCAGCTCGGCGTCGCTCGCCGCGTAGCGCGTCTTGGCGAACAACACCAGCTGCGCGAACGCCGTGACGCTCACGAAGTTGACGAGGGCCATCATCGCC
>JAXDLF010000298.1:0-2707 GCA_034666765.1 Chloroflexota bacterium | reverse complement strand
ATGTGCCGGCGAGCGCGGTCGTGGTCGGCCGGGACGACCTGTTCGCCTATCTCCGCGAGCCCGTCGACGGCCCGGCGCTCCGCGGCTACCAGGTGCACTGGCAGCTCGCAAACGATCCGGAGGTCCGCCTGCAGCTGGGCTACGACTGGACCCGGATCGATTACATCGTGCTCTCCCAGCATCAGCTCAAGGACTTCAACGGCACCGACAATTGGCTCGCCCTCACCGCGCTGCGTCACGCGCACCTGGTCGCGTCGTGGTCCGCGGTCCTGGGCTCCCCGCTGCACTGGGATCAGCACATCGAGATCTGGGAGGCCGATCGGCTCACCGATCCGAACCCGAGCGCATTCTCGGCGTGGCTCACGCCTGGACGGGGGCAGCTGTGCGGCGTACGCGTCGCGTCGTGCGATGAAGTACCGGCGCCGCCACCGTGGCTGCGCGTCGACACGGCAGCCCAGCCGGAGCTGCTCGAGCCGCGCTAGGCGGTCGCGGGCGCTCCCGCCGCGGACATCTCGTCCACGATCTCCGAGTACGTGCGGTTCTCCAGCTGGCGCGGCCGCAGGCCGAGGTCGTAGGCCATCGCGTCGATGTCCGCATCCGGCGTGAGCGCCTCGATCTCGCAGAACCAGCCCGCGCCGTCGAGGTGATCGAGGGAGACCTCGAACTCGCCGATCACGTAGACCTCGCGCAGCTTCACGAACTTCCGGATCCGCCGGAACCCGAGCTCGGCCATGAGCTCTTCGATCGGGCCCGAGACGAGCACCGCGGTGATCTCCTTGCGGACCTTGTCCACCCCGTGCATCTCGCGCGGGCTCTTGTAGGTGATCTCCTGCACCCCGCCTTCGTCGCGGAAGCGCAGCCGGAGCCGGCGATCCTCGTCCTGGAGATGGAGGCTCGGGTGGTCGAAGAACACGTCGCCCTCGGCGCCCGCCCGGACCCAGCGGCCGTCCTGCTCGAGCCGCTTGCGAAGGTCGGACACGGCGAGGTCCGGGACCGTGTATTTCCGTTCGCGCTCGATCACCAGATGAGGCTAGGTCGTGCGGATGGACTAGACAATCCGCCGGATGGTGTACGGACAACGCACTATGCGGCGGGCGCGATCTCCTCGAGCGACTTTCCGCGCGTTTCCTCGCTCAGTAGCCCAACGGCCGCCGCGGTGATGAACAAAAGTCCCATGAACACGGCAAAAACGCCTGATTGACCGAGGGACGCGGTGAGTGTCGGCGTGAGGAATGGCCCGATGATCCCGCCGATCCGGCCCACCGCCGCGGCCGCACCGGCGCCGGTTGCACGGAGTGCGGTCGGATAGAGCTCCGGTGACAGCGTGTACACGACGCCCCACGCACCGAGGTTGAAGAACGACAGCAGCGACGCGAACACGATCGCATCGTTGCCCGCGCCGCTGTTCCCGAACAGATACGCGGCGATTGCCGAGCCGATGAGGTATGCGACCAATGTTGGACGCCGCCCGACGCGCTCGACGAGCCACGCCGCGCTGAAGTAGCCGGGGACCTGGGCGAGCGACGAGATGAAGAAGTACTCGTTGCTCCGCACGACCGACAGGCCGCGCCCGGCGAGCAGCGAGGGCAGGAACGTGAACATCCCGTAGTACGTGAGCGTGATGCCGAACCAGAGGATCCACAGCATCGCCGTCCGCCTGGCGTAGCGCGGCGCGAACAGGGCGCCCATGCCGCCGCCGCTGCCGGGCGTCGAGCGCTCCGGCGCGACCGGCTTCGCGACCGTGATGAGCGCCCCGCCACCCTCGCGCTCCACGCGGCGCACGACGGCGTCCGCTTCGGCGGCGCGGCCGTGCTCGGCGAGGAAGCGCGGCGATTCCGGTAGCGCGCGACGCAGGTACGCGACGTACAGCGCCGGCAGCGCGCCGACGACGAACGCGCCGCGCCATCCGAACTGCGGCAGCACGAGAAGCGCGACGACGCCGGCGAGGATCGTCCCGTACGCCCAGAACGACTCGAGCAGCACGATGAACCGGCCGCGCGAGGCGCGGGGCGCGTACTCGGACACGAGCGTGGACGCGACCGGCAGCTCGCCGCCAAGGCCGAGCCCGGCGATGACGCGCGCGATGAGCAGCGTCTCGAAGGTCGGTGCCGCGGCCGAGAGCAGCGCGCCGAACGAGAAGAGCACGAGCGTGACCTGGAACACGGTCTTCCGGCCGACCCGATCCGCGAGCCGGCCCGCGATCGCCGCACCCAGGAACATCCCGACGAAGCCGGCGCTCGCGACGAACCCGGTCTGGGTCGCGTCGAGGCCGAACTCGCCCCGGATGGGCGTGAGGAGGAACGCGATCAGGATCACGTCCATCGCGTCGAACATCCAGCCGAGCCCGGCGACGATGAGGAGGCGCCAGTGGAACCGGTTCAGCGGGACGCGATCGAGGCGCGCGAGGAAGGTCTCGGCGGCCATCTAGACGCAGCGCTCGGCGACCAGCAGCTCCGCGTTCAGCACCGACGCGCCGGCCGCGCCGCGGATCGTGTTGTGGCCCACGAGAACGAATTTCAGGCCCAACACCGCGTCCCGACGGATCCGGCCGACCGTCGAGGCCATCCCCCGCTCGGTGTCGCGGTCGAGCAGCGGCTGCGGCCGGTTGGGCTCGTCGCGGACGACGATCGGATGCTTCGGCGCCGAGGGCAGGCCGAGCTCCTGCGGGCGGCCCGTGAAGGCGCGGAGGCTCCGCGTCACCGCCGCG
>JAXDLF010000297.1:0-4284 GCA_034666765.1 Chloroflexota bacterium | reverse complement strand
GAAGGTCGTCCGGCACAAGTCCAACATCAACCTGATGGAGCGGCGCCTGCGGCAGACCCACATGCAGCGCCTCCACGAGGGCCTACGCGAGACGATCGACACCTCGAGCATCCACCTGGACGTCCTGGCCGCGCTGAAGCGCGCGAACTCGCTCGTCGCGGGGATCGCGTACGCCGTGCTCGGCCAGCACGACGCCGAATGAGCGGCCGCGCGTTCGTGGGGACGTCCGGATGGGCGTACGCGAGCTGGAAGCAGAAGTTCTATCCGGCGGACGTGAAGGCCAAGGACCTCCTGCGGCACTACGCGACCCGCCTCAAGACCAACGAGGTGAACTACACCTTCAACCATCTGCCGACGCAGCGGAACATCGACAGCTGGAAGGAGCAGACGCCCGAGGACTTCGTGTTCGCGCTGAAGGCGTCGCAGTACATCACCCACATCAAGAAGCTCGAGGAGCCAACCGTGACGCTGCCGAAGTTCTTCGACGCCGTGCGCCCGCTCGGCGAGCGGCTCGGGCCGATCCTGTTCCAGACGCCGCCCTGGCTGAAGCGCAACGACGAGCTGCTCTCGATGTTCGTCGTCGCACTCCCCGACGACGCGCGCGTCGCGCTCGAGGTCCGCGACCCCTCGTGGTACGACGACGACGTGTACGCCCTGCTCAAGGCGCGCAACGTGGCCCTCGTCCACGGGGAGGGGGAGCGCGCGCCGAGTCCGGTCGAGACGATCGGCCGGACCGCCGACTTCGCGTACGTCCGGCTGCGGGCCCGCGAGGGGTACGACGACGCCGCGGTCGCGACCTGGGCCGAGCGGCTCCAGGCGGTGCGTGCGTCCGGGAAGGACGTCTACGCGTATTTCCGGCATGACGACGACGGCAGCAACGGGGTGGCCGCCGAGGCCCTCCGGGACGCCCTCGGGTGAAAGCGACCCGGGGCACGGCCGAGTGGGCCTATCGCTGCACGGACGACGGCGTGGATGCCGGCCGGACGAACCGCGTGCTCGATGAAGCCGGATTCCTCTGGCGGAGCGTGCACAATGTCGACGGGCACAAGATCGCGAACGTGAAATCGATCGAGGTCGGCGACACCATCCACGTGTACTTCGTCGAAGGCGGCAAGGAACGCTACCTCGCGTCGTATCTCGTGGAGCCTCCGCGGGAGCGCGCCGATCCCGAGACGCCCGCGGTCGAGGCCGTGCGGCACGGTCCGCTCTTCGACGAGCTCACCGACGCCGGCTACCACGTCGATGCGGTGCTCGAGTGCTTCACCGGCTTCCGGGTGAAGCGCGATTTCTACCCGAAGTCCGTGGAGAAGGCGCCCGGCTGGATCGGGCGGAACACGATCGCCCGGATCAAGCGATGAGCGGCACGCGGGTGCTCGTCCTCGCGATGCTCGCCGTGCTGCTGCTCGGCGCGTGCGACACGACGATCCCGAAGGATCCCCGCACGACCGACGCGGTCATCGGCCTGGCACCGCGCGACACGCTCGGCACCGTCATGACCGCGGACGGGATGACGGTGTACGTGTACACGAAGGACAAGCCCCGCGAGACCGTCTGCTACGACATCTGCGCGATGAACTGGCCGCCGCTCATCGTGACCCACACCCCCGCGATGACGGCAACGTTCCCCGGCCGCTTCGGCAGCGTCACCCGCACCGACGGCGCGAAGCAGCTGACGTACAACGACCTGCCCCTGTACCGCTACATCGAAGATACGCCGAACTCCGACCAGGTGAACGGTCAGGACGTCGACCATGAGTGGTTCGTCGTGCATCCGTGAACCCGCCCGCCGGGCTCGTGACGCTCGTCGCGGCCGGCAGCATGCTCGCGTACCTCGTCCTGGCGAGCGCGATCCGGCGAACGGCCATCGCGCGCGGGCGGCGGAGCCACTCGCGCGCGAGCGGCCCGGCGCGGTGGCTGCCGTTCTTCATCTTCGTGCCGTATCTCGTCATCGGCGTCCGGCAGGGCCCGGAGATCGAGGTCCCGGCCGGGCTCCGCTGGATCGGCCTGCTCCTCGTCGTCGCCGGCCCGGCGTTCTCGTACTGGTCGGCGTACACGCTCGGCCGGCACTTCGACCTCGACGTCGAGGTCCACGGCGGGCACGAGATCGTCGACCGCGGCCCGTACCGGATCGTCCGCCACCCGGTGTACCTCGGTATCGCGATCCACTTCATCGGCGCGTGCCTCGCGACCGGGAACCTGCTGTTGGTCGCGGGCACGGTGCTCATCACGTTTCCGGCGCTGTACCTGCGCGCGGCCACCGAGGAGGCCCTGTTGCGCCGGACCCTCGGACCGGCGTATGACGCGTACGCGAAGCGGGTGCCGATGCTCGTCCCGCTACGACTGACCCGCTAGGAGGGCCTCAACATGAGACGTGCCGAGGGACCGGCGTATCGCCGGCACACCGCGCTCAAGGTCGCCGCGGCAGTCGCACGAGTGTTCTCGGTCATCGTGGTGGCCGCGACGTTCGCGGGCGCTGCTGCGACGCTCGTCAGCCTGAGACCGGCCGTCGCTCCGTTCGTCGTCGAGTTTTCCGGCGCCGCCGCCGTGTTCTTCCTATTCGTCGGGCTGATGTACTCCGTGCTGTTGTGGGCGGCGGCCGACGCACTCATCCTGTTGGCCGACGGCGACGACGCCCACCGGCTGACGCAGTTTCAGCTCGAGCAGGTGAACGCTCGGCTCGACGCGCTCGGAGCAACGGGACAGCGAACGGACGAAACCGAGCGACTGGCGCCGCCGCCGCCCGGACCCTAGGCGAAGTCCTTCAACCCGAGCTGCGCGCCGATCGCCCGCGAGCGCCGCGCCGTCGCATCCGCGTCCGCCGCGCGCCCGAGCGATCGCAGCGCGTGCGCCTGATCGCGGAGGGCACGGGCGAGCGAGGGGCGCGCTTCCATCTCCTCGAAGAGCCGCGTGGCCGCGCCGAGATCCACCAGCGCGGCGGTGTGGTCGGGTGGCGTCGCGCTCATCCGCGCCCTGGCGCGCATCCAGAGCGTGATCGACTCCCCGTAGCGGTCGTGCATCTGAAGGGCGCGGGCGAGGGCGGCCTCCCACTCGGTGGTCCCCAGACCGGACTCGCTGAGCAGCGAGCGCACCGAGCCGAGCATGCCCTGGGCGAGGGTGCGGAACTGGGTCATGCTCGAGAGATCGGCGAGCTCGTCGCCCCGCTCGAGCGGCGCCTTCGCGCCCAGCGCGTCCTCGCGCGCCAGATGGGCCGTGCCGGCCATGACGTTCGCCGCGACCGAGCACGCGACGGCGCCGAGCTCCTCCGACTTGATCGCGCACGCGGTCGCCAGCGCCTCGCCGACATCGATCTCGCCGCGCTCGATGTGCAGCCCGCTCCGCGCGATCTGGGCGTCGAGCACGGCGATCGGGTCGCCGGAGCGCGCGAGATCGTCGGCCCGCGCGAGGGTGCGCTCCGCGCCGGCGAAGTCCCCGAGCCGGGACTGGCCGATGCTCAGCAGGCCGGTGAGGATCGCCGCGGACAGCCGGTCGCCGCGCGCGGTGATCGGGCCGAGGGCCCGCTCGAGTGATTCGGCGCCCTCCCGGATGTGGCCGACGAACATCATCCCGAGCGCGAGGAAGGCCGTGGGGATGGCCTGGGCCAGCTCGTCGCCGCCGGCGCCGCCGATGCTCGCGGCCCGGTCGACCGCGGCGGCGAGTGCCGGGCTGCTGTCCGGCCGCTCGCCACGCATCCGGCGCAGGAACGCGATCCAGAAGTACGCGTCGCCGAGCATCGGCCGGTCCGTCTCCTCGGGGGCGACGGCGACGGCCTGCTCGAGCCGCTCGATCGACCGGTCGGGACCGACGAAGGTCCATCCGACCTTGGCCGCGCCGAGCGCGGCGCGCAGCCGCAGCTCGAAGCGCGGGTCCTCCGGGGCCAGGCTGGCCTCGGCGCGCTCGAAGAACGCCAGGGCCTCGCGGTTGGCGAACCGCTCGAGGGCGTGCTCGCCGGCGACCACCAGGTGCTCGACCGCCGCGGCGGGATCCCCGGCGCGCTCGAAGTGCAGCCCGATCACCGCGGCGAGCTCGCGCCGGCGGTCCGGATAGAGGGAGAGCAGCGTCTCGGCGGCGAGCCGGTGCAGCGTCAGCCGGTCCTGCTTCAGCAGCGAGCTGTACGCGGCGTCCTGGACGAGCGCGTGCCGGAAGAGGTACTCGAGATCGGGCTCGAACGCGGCGACCTGCACCAGACCGCTCGCCTCGAGGGTGTTCAGCTCGGCCCGGGCGCTCATGCGGTCCTCGTCTCGAGCAGCCGTTCCAGCATCGTCACGCCGAACTGGCGGCCGATGA
>JAXDLF010000296.1:0-3997 GCA_034666765.1 Chloroflexota bacterium | reverse complement strand
TCGAGCGAGATTGGTACACCCATCGAATGGCCGAACAGGAGGAACGACGAAAAACCGGCATCGCGAATTGCTGCATCGACGTCCGAGGCAAAGTATTCGGGCCGGTAGCCCGAGGGCGGCGCGTCCGAGCCACCGATTCCCCGTCGCGAGACTGCCAAGAAACGCCGTGGCGTGCCGCCGATGCGACCGTCGGCAGCTTCCCGTCCAAGGTCCTCCGCGGATCGCGCGGTGCCGGTGCCGCCGGGAACGAACACGATCGGCAGCGCGTCGTGATCTTCGGAGGGCGTCCATTCGATGGACTCGATCGCCACGCCGCGGTTGTCGGCCCGACGCTCGATTGCGCGGATCACGAGATGAGGTTACGGCGAGCTAGACGCGCACTCGCCAGATTCTGGATCAGGTTCGAATCGTCCCCAGCCGGACCCCGGGCTATCGTGGCGAGAGGCGATGATCATCGATCCCGAACCCCCGGACCCACCGCGGCGGCGTTGGCCGTTCCTGGTCGCCTGGTCAGTGGCGGCGATCGCGGTGGCCCTGGCCCTGTTCCTCGCCCAGCATCCGTCCCTGCGGTCCACCGTCGACGCAGCCGAGCCGCCGTCGGACATCGTGCGGCCCGTCCGCCGGGTCGACCCGCCCGCCGTGCCCGGGTTCATCGTCCCGTTCCGGATCTCCGACCCCCGGCCGTCCGAGCCGACGCGCGGGGTGCCGGTGCTCCTCGAGCTTCCCGGCACGTACGTCAACTACGCGGGGCAGCGGATCGCGGTCGGGTTGCTCGACGACCTCATGACCGGCGGAGGCGCAACGCCGAGCGTTCCACACTGAGCGTCCGGTAACAAGCGCCTGTAACCTAACTACAACATTATTCACTTGTTTCACCTGACCGCGGAACAACCCTCCCAGGCCGCGCGCGTGCTCATCGTCGACGACCACCGTCAGGTTCGGGAGGGCGTCCGTGCGCTCCTGGAGACGGAGCCCGCCTTGCGGGTCGTCGGTGAAGCGGCGAGCGGCAACGAAGCGGTGAGCGTCGCGCTGGTGTTGCGACCGGATCTCATCGTGCTCGATCACGCGATGCCCGGATCGCAGGGGCTCGACGTGCTGCAGCAGCTTCGGCTCGTCGTGCCGGAGGCGCGCGTGGTCATGTTCACGATGTCCACCGGCATCCGCAGCCAGGCGCGCCTCCGCGGCGCCGAGGCGGTCATCGCGAAGGACGACCTGAACGGACTGCTTGCCACGCTCTTGCGGCTCGCCCGCGAGCGCGTCGAGCGGCCGGCCACGCAGCCCCCTCGGGCGCCGGCGTCCGGCCACGCCTGGTGGCGTGCCGGCTGGGCGCGGGCCGCGCTCGTCCTGGGTCTCGCGGCGCTCTACGCCGTCTCGTTCGTCCGGCTCGTCGACGTGTTCGGGATTCAGGCGACCGACTTCGCCATCCTCGTCGTCGCGGCGGCGGGAGCGGTGTTCGGCCTGCGCGGCGGGCTCGTGGCCGCGGCCGTGGCCGTTCCGCTGAACCTGTTCCTCGTCGGCCAGGCCGGCCTGACCCTCCCGGGAGTTGGGACCATCTCGCGCATCGCCATCGCCATCGCCATCGGCGCGGCCGTCGGACGGCTCCGTGATGTCACCGTCCGCGCCCAGGCGCAGACGCGCTCGCTCGCGGAGATGAGCGTCGCCCTCCAGGCGAGCGACCGGCGGCTGCTCGGGCTCGTCGAGAACGCGCCGGTGCTGCTCGTCGCGATCGATACCGGCGGCGTGATCGTCGACGCGCTCGGCGGCGGGTTCGGGGATCACCCGATGTTTTCCCCGGAGCGGATGCGCGGCCAGCAGGCTGCGGTGTTTTACGCCAGCAACCCGAAGCTGCTCGAACGGCTGAGTCGCGCGCTCTCGGGCGAGTCGTTCAGCGAGCACGTCGAGTACGACGGCTTCGCCTATGACGTGCGCTTCCGGCCACGGCACGACTCGACCGGCGCTCTCGTCGGGACGACCGCCGTGCTCCTCAACGTGACCCGACCGGGACCGGCGACCGAACGCCCCTGACGCGTCCGCGCGTTCTTAGGCGGTTCTCATGGTCCGGAGCCGCCGGATGTGGTCCCCTGCCAGCGTGAGACCGATCGCCGTGGCGCTCGCCGGCGTGGTGGTACTGGCCTCGTGCACCGGACCGAGCGAGACCCGCACGAGCGCTCCGACCGCGCCGGCCATCGTGTCAGCCGATGGGTCTCGGCACGTCGTGGTCATCGCGATGGAGAACACCACACCGCAGCAGGCGTTTGGCGCGCCGTATCTCGCCTCGCTGTCGGCGAGTGCGCTCGTGTTCTCGAGCTACCACTCCGTCGCCCACCCGAGCCTCCCGAACTACCTCGCGCTCACGTCCGGCCAGACCTGGTCGATCCGCGACGACGGCCACCACGTCCTCGCCGCGGGGCAGGACCTGGGCGCGCAGCTCACGGCCGCGCGGATCCCGTGGCGCGCGTACATGGAAGGGATGACCGCGGGCTGCCTCAACAGCCCCGCGCCGTACGCGGTGTGGCACAACCCGTTCGCGTATTACGGCGGTACGTGCCCCCCGAACGTCGTGTCGTTCGCGTCGCTCGCCACCGATCTCGGGACCGGGCTCGCTCCGTTCACCTGGATCACGCCCGATCTCTGTCACGACGGCCACGACTGCGGCGCCACGGCCGCCGACGCCTGGTTGCGGACGATCGTTCCGCAGGTCACCGCGAGCCCGGGCTGGCAGCCGAACGGCGTCCTCATCCTCGTGTGGGACGAAGGCAGCGCCAGCCGCCCGGACGAGGCACCGCTCGTCGTGGTCACCGCGCGCGGCCGCGCGGGAACGGTCGAGACCTCCGCCGACGCGTACTCCGTCCTCGCCACGATCGAAGAGCTCTACGGGCTGACGAAGCTCGGATCGGCGTCGGACGCGCGGAGCTTCACCGCGCTCCTCGACTAGCGGGCGGTCCTAGCCCGTCGAGCCGCCGAGCGTGAACGCCTTTCGCACCATTCGCTTCACCGCCGGGCGCTCGGCGTCCTGGGGCGAACCGAGCCGGATGAACCGGGCGTCCTTGCCCCCGCCCTCGAGCAGCCCGCTCCCATCGTCGAGCTCTCGGCCGCGATAGAAGAAGAGCGTCGCGTACGCCGGGAACGTGCCGATGCCCACCACGTTTGCGTCGTCGATGGCGTAACGGCACACCTTGTACATGCTCCGCGACGTGCTCGACCGCGTCGGCGAGGCGCGGTAGGCGATCTCCGTCGCCGCCGGCGCGACCGCCTTCACCATCCGGCGAGCCGCCTGGAACGTCGGGCGTACGGCGGGCGGGATCCGCTTGACGTGCTGGGAGACCGGGGTCGGCGCGGCAGCCGGCATCGGCGGCACTCTACGCCGCCGCGCCCGCGACAATGTGCCGATGGAGCACTTCACCGCGGGCGAGCTGCGGACGCTGCGCGCGCTCAAGACGCCGTACGGCATCCAGCGGTTCCTCGACGCGCTGCCCTACCACCTCGGGACGACGGCCTGGTCGCCCCGGCGGGTCCTCGAGGAGCGGACGGCGCACTGCCTCGAGGGCGCGATCTTCGCGGCCGCCGCGCTGCGCGCGATCGGGCGCCCGCCACTGATCATCGACTTCGAGGCCGAGGGCGACACCGATCACGTCCTCGCCGTCTTCAAGGAACGCGGCCACTGGGGCGCCGTCGCGATGTCGAACTACACCGGCTGCCGATACCGCGAACCGGTGCACCGCACCCTCCGCGAGCTCGCCATCAGCTACTTCGACGTCTACTTCAATCTGCGTGGCGACCGCTCGCTTCGCACGTTCTCGCGACCGGTGACCCTGAGCCGCTTCGACGACCGCGACTGGATGACGACCGAGAAGGACGTGTGGTTCATCACGGAGTACCTGCTCGAGATCTCCCACACCCGGCTCGTCAGCCCGGCCATCGCGAAGCGGCTCCATCGCGTCGGCGAGCGCTCGCTGGCCGCCGGCCTCGTCGGCCACCGCTGGAAGTGACCGGCTAG
>JAXDLF010000295.1:0-3627 GCA_034666765.1 Chloroflexota bacterium | reverse complement strand
TTCGGCCGCGCGCGACTCGTCGTGCCGGACACGGTCATCGAGGTCGCGTTCGACCAGGTCCAGCGGAGCGCCCGCCATACGTCCGGCTACGCGCTTCGCTTCCCCCGCATCGTCCGGCTGCGGCCGGACAAGCCGGTGAGCGAGATCGACACGCTCGATGCGGTGCGGGCGATCGCCGAGCCCGATACTGACAGCGGATGACGGAGCCAGAACGGCGCAGATCCGGCCGGCGGGCCTCCGATTCGATCACCGGCATCGCGTTCGAGGACGCGTTCGTGGCCCTCACCGACGGGATCCTCATCACCGACGGGCACGGCAAGGTCCTCTCGGCGAACCCGGCGGCGTTCCGGCTGCTCGGCGAGGACACCCTCCTCGACCGGCCGTTCGAGGACCTCCTCCTCGTCTCCGGAGCCATCACCGTGCAGAACCCCGAAGGGCAGGCCATCCGCCGGGCGTGGTTCCCGCGCGAGGACCGGATGGGCGTCCTCGAGATCGTCTCGACGCCGCTCGCCGGGTCCAGCCCCCGGGCCACGATCCACACGGTGCGGGACGTCACCGCGAGCGCCGAGCTGCTGCGCTTGAAAGAGGAGTTCCTGCTCGACGTGGCCCACGAGCTCCGCACGCCGATCTCGGCACTCACCGCCTCGCTCGACCTGGTGCATCAGGACGCGATCTCCATGCCCCGCGAGGAGCTCCGGGCGATGGTCGGCACCCTGCGCCGCAGCGCGCTGCGCCTGGAGCATCTGGTGGAGAACCTGCTGGACGCCGGGAGCATCGAGGCCGGCACCTTCGAGGTTCGCGCGGCGCCGACCAGCGTCAAGGCCATCCTCGAGGACAGCCTCCTGTTCGTGCGGTCGATCTTCGATTCGAAGGGCCAGCAGCTGGTGACGCACTTCGGGCGCGCGACCGATCGGGTGGTCTGCGATCCCCGCCGCACCGGCCAGGTCTTCGCGAACCTTCTGGGCAACGCCGGCAAGTACGGCACCGAGGGGTCGGAGATCTCGTTGCGGACGGAATCGGCCGCCGGCTTCGTGAAGGTGACGGTCCACAACGACGGCCCGAGCATCCCGCCGGACGAGCTCGCGCGCCTGTTCCAGCGGTTCTTTCGCAGCCGCACCGTCCGCGGAGAGGCCGGCGGCCTGGGCCTTGGGCTGACGATCTGCCGCGCGATCGTGCAGGCGCAGGGCGGCGAGATTGGCGTCGATAGCGCGCCGGAGCGCGGTACGTCGGTACACTTCACCCTTCCGAAGGCACGTGAGCTCGCGCAGGAGGCTGGATCGGCGTGAAATTGCTGGTCGTCGACGACGACCGCGACCTCGTGGAGCTGCTCGACTACGCGTTGCGCCGCGAGGGCTACGAGGTCGTGCGGGCGTACGACGGCGAGGCCGCGCTCGAGACGCTGAACCGCGAGCACCCGGACCTGGTCGTCCTCGACATCAACCTGCCCAAGCTCGCGGGCTTCGTGGTCCTCGAGCGCATCCGGCACGTCGACGAGCACGTCGCCGTGCTGCTGCTGTCGGCGCGTCAGGACGAGTCCGACATCCTCCGCGGCCTACAGCTCGGCGCCGACGACTACATCACGAAGCCGTTCCGCCCCAAGGAGCTCGTCGCGCGCGTGAAGGCCATCCTTCGCCGCTCGGTGCACACCCGCGGGCGTCCCGCACCGGCGGTGTACAAGACCGGCGACATCGTCCTCGACGAGGCGACGCACGAGGTCCGCACGGCCGAGGTTCCGGTGCACCTCTCCCCCACCGAGTTCAAGCTGCTCCGGCACTTCATGGCGAACCCCGGCCGCGTGCTCACCCAGGAGGAGATCCTCGAAGGGGTGTGGGGGTACGACGCGGACGTCGGCGGCGACCTCGTGAAGCTGAACGTCAGCCGGCTGCGGCGCAAGCTCGGCGCGGACGGCCGGACCCGGGACGTCATCCAGACGGTGCCGGGAGTGGGCTACCTGTTCAAGGGCGCCGAGGGTGGCGTGCAGCGCGAAGAGGCCCGACCCCGCCAGAGCTAGCGCGGTCCGATCGCGACGCAGCACATCCCGGGCTCCGGACGCAGCTCCACCTCGAGACGATCGGCTCCGAGGCCGGCGGCGACTCCTTTGACCAGCGCCAGGTTGGTCCGGCACATGAGCTCGCGGTGCTCGCTCGCGATCGCCTCGAACGGGCAGTTGCGCAGCCGAACGTGACCCGCGGCGTCCTCGATCGGCTCGTAGCCGGTCTCACCGAGGACCCTCGCGAGCGCGCGGATCCCTGACCGGCCGGCCAGGCGGCCCGACGGTGGGCGAGCCTGCCGTCCGAGGGCCATCCCGAAGCGCCGCCCGGCGGCCGCGGCCGCTCGCCGCAGCGGGTCGGCGCCGCGCCTGGAGAGCACGCCGGCGAAGAGCGTGGCCGCGAGCTCGTAGCGGCGCCGGGGCAGCGTGACCTCGAGCGCGCGAGCCGAGCGGCGGTAGAGCTTCGCCGGCCGGCCGGCCCCGGGCCCGGTCTTGCCGCTCAGTCGCCGGAAGCTGACGTCGAGCAAGCCTTCCTGCTCGAGCCGGTCGAGGTGAAACGCCGCGTTCTCCCGCGTCGTGCGGACCGCCCGCGCCGCCTGCTCACGGCCGACGGGCGCCTTGGCCGAGCTCACGTACGCGAACAGCGCGCGACGCACGGGATCCTGCAGGACTGCGATGCCGGCGATCTGGGCCGCGAGCTCCCGGGCCATGTCCGTGAGTCTAAAGCGAGCTGCCGCTCTCGTTAGACCGGGATGCGCTCCGCCGTTCGGTCACAATCGACCGATGCGGATTCTCGAGGTCGCGCCGTTGGTCGCTCCGATCGATGACCGCGGCGAGCAGCTCGGCGGCGCCCAGGTCCTCCTCGCCGACCTGGCCGCGGGCCTCGCGGCGCGCGGCCACCACGTAACGCTCGCCGCGGCGTCCGGATCGCATGTTCGCGGCGTGGAGCTGGCCGACCTCGGGATCGACACCCGGCAGCTCGTCCCGGCCGGCCTGGGCGGCCCGGCCGGCGCGCGGGCCGATGACGTCGCGCAGCGGGCGGCGTTCGCCGCGGTCCGCCGATGGCTCGACGCGCATCGCGAGCGGATCGACGTCGTCCACGCGCACGCGTACGACGCGCCGGCGTTCGAGCTGCTCGCAGGTGGCGGGCCGGTGCTGCACACGTTGCACCTGCCGCCGGCGGATCCCGCGGTCGTGGACGCGGCTCGCCACGCGACGGGCGCGCGATTCGTCACGGTGTCGCGGGCCAACGCGACGAGCTGGGCCGCGGCCGGCGTCCGAGTCGATGCGGTCGTCATCAACGGCCTCGACCTCGCCGCGGTGCCGTTCGGCTCCGGCGCCGGCGGATACCTGCTGCACGCCGGACGGATCTCCCCCGAGAAGGGCGTCGCGACCGCGCTCGCGACCGCTCGCCGCATGGGACGCGACCTGTTGCTGGTCGGGGGCGTGTACGACCGGCCGTACTACGACCGCGCGGTGCGGCCGTTCGTCCGCTCGGTCCCGGCTTGGCGGCTCGGCGATCCGGTCGAGGGCGCGGTGTTCATCGGGCCCCGGCCCCGGTCGGAGGTGTTCCGGATCATGGGCGCGGCGGCGACGCTGCTCATGCCGGTCGAGTGGGACGAGCCGTTCGGCCTGGT
>JAXDLF010000294.1:0-7749 GCA_034666765.1 Chloroflexota bacterium | reverse complement strand
CCGCACTCACGTCGAGGCGGGTGTTCTCGAATTTCGCCGGCGCCATCTGCGACGCGACGGTGCGCTGCCAGATGAGGGTGTACAGCCGCAGCTGGTCCTTGCTGAGGAAGCGGCGCATCCGCTCGGGAGTGCGCGCGAGGTCCGTCGGCCGGATCGCCTCGTGGGCCTCCTGCGCGCCCTTGCTCCGCGTCTTGAAGTGCCGTGGCTTCTCGAGCGCGTAGTCGGCCCCGAACTCCTTGGTGATGACGTCCTTCGACTGCTTCAGCGCGCCCTCGGCCATGTGCAGGGAGTCGGTTCGCATGTACGTGATGAGACCGACGGGCGTGTCGGGCCCCAGCGAGACGCCCTCGTACAGCTGCTGGGCGAGCACCATCGTCCGCTTCACCGAGTACCCGAGCTTCCGCGAGGCGTCCTGCTGGAGCGTCGAGGTCGTGTACGGGCCGCCGGCGCTGCGCGACGACTCGCGCTTCTCGACGCTGGCGACCGTGTACACGGCGTCGGCGAGCGCCGCGCGATGCTTCTCGGCCTCCGCCGCGTTGCCGATCGCGAGCTTGTGGCCCTTCTGCTGGATGACCTCGGCCTTGAACGACTCGCCGGCATGATTCGCGAGGAGCGCGTCGATCGACCAGTACTCCTCGGGCGTGAACTTCTGGATCTCACGCTCGCGGTCGACGATGAGCCGCAGGGCCACGGACTGGACCCGGCCGGCCGACAGGCCGTAGCGGATCTTCTTCCAGAGGAGCGGCGACATCGTGTAGCCGACGAGGCGGTCGACGACACGCCGGGCCTGCTGCGCGTTGACCAGGTCCTGGTCGATCTGGCGGGGCTTGCGGAAGGCTTCCGCGATCGCGTCCGGCGTGATCTCGTGGAACGTCACCCGGCGCAGCTTGGACGCCGGGACGTTGATGATCTGCGCGACATGCCAGGCGATCGCCTCGCCCTCGCGGTCGAGGTCGCTGGCCAGCCAGACCCGGTCGGCGATCTTCGCCTCCCTCTTCAGGAGCCGGGCGTGCTTCTCGGAGTCCGGCGGGATGACGTACTCGGGGGCGAACGTCTTCGGGTCGATGCCGAGCTTGGACTTCGGGAGATCCCGGATGTGGCCGAAGGAGGCCTCCACGGTGTAGCCCGGGCCGAGCATCCGGCCGAGCGTCTTCGCCTTGGTCGGGCTCTCGACGACGACCAGGTCCCCGCCCTTCCGGGTCCGGGCCGGCGCCTCGGCCTCCTCGACCGCCCCGTCGAGGGCGACCGGAGCCGAGACCGCCGCCTTCGGCGCGGCCTTCTTCGTTCGTTTGCTCGCTTGCTTGGCTAGTGCCATTTCACCTCGGCTAGAGAAAAAGGCGCCCTTCCAGGCGCCTCCCCGTAATCCACGGTACCAGCGAGGGCAACCTGGGCCCTCGGTATGGCTGTAACTAGAGCAAATGTTCCTTTTCTTCCCGGCCCAGCCGGTCGACCACCGCCTTCACTTCTTCGGCCCGGTCTTTCGCCGCGATCAGCAGGACGTCGCCGGTGTCGACCACGATCAGGTCGCTCACGCCGATCGTCACGGTCGTCTTGCCGGGGGCGTAGACGTAGTTCCCGGCGCCGCCCTCGGCGATGTGCTCGTCGCCGGAGCGGGCCGCCGAGGCCCCCGCGATGTCGGCCAGCCGGCTCCAGTTCCCGACGTCCTGCCAGCCGATGTCCGCCGGCACCACGGCCATGTTCTTGGCCCGTTCGGCGATGCCGTAGTCGATGGTCGTGCGATCCGTCTCCTCCCAGACCTCGGCGAGCACGCCCTCGTACCGCGGCGATCCGATCGCGTCGACGAGCGCGTCGATCGCCTGCGCCGTCTTGGGCAGATGCTCGCGATAGGCGTCCAGGATGGCGCTCACCCGCCAGACGAACATGCCCGCGTTCCAGTAGTGCCCGCCGGCCGCGACCATCTTCTCCGCGGCCTCCTTCTTGGGCTTCTCGATGAAGCGCTTCACCTTCCGGACCGGCAGCGGCGCCGCGATGTCGATCGGCTCACCCGCCTCGATGTAGCCGAAGCCGGTGTCGGCCCGCTCGGGCGTGATCCCGAGCGTCACCAGCCAGCCCGCGTCGGCCGCGGCGGTCGCGGCCAGGAGCACGGCCCGGAAGGCGCCGGCCTTGCCGACGACGTGATCCGACGGCAGCACCGCGACGACGGCGTCCGGATCGAAGGCGTGCAGGGCGCCCATCGCCAGGCCGATGGCTGCGGCGTTGCCGCGGGGATACGGCTCGATGACGAGGTGGTCGGCGCGGAGCTCCGGCAGCTGCTCGTGGATGAGGGCGCGGTGCTCGGGCGGCGCGACGACGAAGACGCGCTCGCTCGGGATGAGCTCCGTCACCCGGTCAACGGTGTCCTGCAGCATCGTGCGGTCGCCGACCAGATCGAGGAACTGCTTCGGCTTCCGCTTGCGAGACCGCGGCCACAGCCGGGTGCCCGCACCGCCGGAGAGGATGAGCGCGTACAGCCGGGGCAGGGCTAGAGCCCGAAGTAGTCGAGATGCATCGCTTCGCGGACCTCGTGCAGCGTCGCCTGTGCCTCGCGGCGGACGCGCTCGGCGCCCGCGGCGAGGATCTCGTCGACGAGGCCGGGCTTGGCGGCGAGCTCCTCGCGGCGCTCGCGGATCGGCGCGACGAACCGCTCGATGGCCTCGACCAGCCGCCGCTTGACCTCGACATCGCCGACCGAGCCCGCGGCGTACCGCGCCTTGAGCTCGGCGACCTCCGCGGCGTCCGGGTCGAAGGTGTCGAGATAGACGAACACGGGGTTCCCCTCGACCGTGCCGGGTGCGGTCGGGCTCACGCGGTTCGGGTCGGTGTACATGCGCATGACCTTCCGCTCGATCGTCTTCGGGTCGTCGGACAGGTTGATCGCGTTGTTGAGGCTCTTGCCCATCTTCTCGCGGCCGTCGGTCCCCGGCAGCAGACCCATCTCCGGGAGGAGCGCCCGCGGCTCGGGGAAGACCTTCCCGAAGAGCTGATTGAACCTGCGCGCGATCTCGCGCGTGATCTCGACGTGCGACTCGTTGTCGCGGCCGACCGGCACCAGGTCGCCTTTCACGATGAGGATGTCGGCGGCCTGGAGGATCGGGTAGCCGAGCAGTCCGTAGGTCGGCTCCTTGAGGCTGTGGTCGCGCATCTGGTCCTTGAGCGTCGGGATCTTCTGGGCCCGCGGGACCGAGACGAGCATGCTGAAGTAGAGGTGGAGCTGTGGGATCTCGGGGATGTGTGACTGCAGGAAGTAGGTCACTTTGTTCGGGTCGACGCCCACCGCGAGGTTGTCGATGACGTCGTCGCGGACGTTCTGCTCGATCTCGTCGAGCTTGTCGAGCCGCGTCGTCAGCATGTGGTAGTCGGCGATCAGGAGAAACGTCTCGTACTCGTCCTGCAGCTTCACCCGGTTCGCCAGGGTGCCGACGTAATGGCCGAGGTGCAGCTTCCCCGTGGGCCGATCGCCCGTGAGGATGCGCTTCCGCGTCTGCTTGGCCGCGGACGGCACGGTCGGAACGGTGGTTTCGGCGGTCATGGAGATCGTCAGTCTATCCGGAGGTCCTTCGCGACCTGGTTCGCGATGAGCACGCCGACCTCGTTGCGCTTGTCACCGAAGAAGTGGTCCACGCCCGTCACCTCGACGATCCGCGCGCGTGGATAGGCCGCGCGGAGCTCCGCGGCCGTCCCGAACTGGTCGTGCTCGGCCGCGACGATGAACGTTCCGTCGGGGACCGGCGGCAGCTCGTGGGGCTGGAACGCGACCGATCGCAGCGGAACGCCCGCGAGCGCGACCGCGTCCGCCCGGCCGCCGCCCGCGAGCCAGCGCAGCGTCGTCACGGCGCCGAAGCTGAATCCCGACAATGCGAGCGGCACCGCGGGCGCGATCGCGCGGGCCTCGGCGATGGCCTCGGCGAGATCCTCGACCTCCGCGACGCCCCCGGTCCACTCGCCGGCGCTCTCACCGACCCCGCGGAAGTTGAACCGCAGCGCGTAGAGCCCGGCTGCCGCGAGCGAGCGCGCGATGCCGGCGACGAGCGGGTTGCGCATGGTCCCGCCGTGCGTCGGCAACGGATGGCTGACCACCGCGATGCCGCGTGGCGTTACATCGGGGATCCGGAGCGTGGCCTCGAGACGGCCGCCGATCCGTCGCGGCTCCTCCCTCACGTGCGGGGCATCACTCTCAAGGGTGACGAGTGTCGCAGGTCGAGTGACACAATGCCTGATGGTGAGCTCGTTCCGCGCCGTGGGGCGCGCGGTGGTATTCGGTCTTCTCCTCGCGAGCTGCGCGAGCGGGCGCGGGTCCGGAGGCGACGTTATCCATCTGGCCGGCGCGCCGGCCCTCGTCGAGACGGTCATCCAGTCGGGGCTCTCGGTTCCGTGGGATATCGCCTTCGCGCCCGACGGCCGGCTCTTCATGACCGAGCGCATCGGGAACATCGTGATGTTCGAGAGCGCGAAGCCGAACGCGAAACGCATCGGCACCACGAAGGTCCCCGACATCCACGCGATGGGCGAGGCCGGACTGATGGGCATCGCCCTGGACCCGGACTTCGCGGCGAATGGATCCCTCTACGTGTGCGCATCCCGGATGGACGGCGGGGAGTGGCGGAACCAGATCCTCAGGTACAAGGCCGGCGCCACCGCCACGACGTTCGACGGCTATCTGATCCGGGAAGGCGCGCAGGCGGCGACGATCCACGACGGCTGCCGGCTGCGGTTCGGCCCCGACGGCAAGCTGTGGGCGACGATGGGCGAGAACGGCAACGGCCGGCTGGCCCAGGACCCGAGCTCGTTGAACGGGAAGATCCTGCGGATGAACACCGACGGCACCGTGCCGACGGACAACCCGATCCTCCCCGGCGCGGCCGCCCGCACGTTCGCCTACTCGATGGGCCACCGCAATCCGCAGGGCCTGGCGTTCCAGCCGGGGACGGATGTCATCTTCGAGATCGAGCACGGGGCGACGACCAACGACGAGATCAACATCCTGGCCCCCGGGAAGAATTACGGCTGGCCCGACCAGGAGGGCCCCGGCGGGACGGCCAAGGGCTTCGTCGACCCGATCTGGACCTCCGGGGCCACGACCTACGCGACCAGCGGCGCGACCTTCGTGACCGGCACGCAATGGGGTGCCTGGTCCGGCTCGCTGCTCGTCGCGACCTTGAAGGAGCAGGACCTCCGCCGCTTCGCGGTGAACGGCACGACCGTCGTCCAGCGCGAGACGCTCTACGACCAGAAGTACGGCCGGCTCCGCTCGATCGTCCAGGGTCCCGATGGCGCCATCTACGTCACGACGAGCAACGGCTCCGGCGATCGCATCATCCGCATCACGCCGCAGTAGCGCCGCCGTTTACCCACTATTGACCACGTCCGCTCGCGCCTTCGCGCATCCTTTTTGAGCGCATTGGGGGATCCGCGGCCCGCGCGGGCCGAAGCTCAGGCGGCCCAGGCGGCGTACCGCAACGGCGTGCGCGCGGCGACCCTCTCCATCGTCCTCGGGCTCGCGGCGCTGCTCGCGCTGAGCGCGGCACTCCCGACGACCCAGCGCGCGGATCGCGGTGGGCTGGCCGTCGCCGCCGGTCTCCTCTTCGTGACCGGCGTCCTCTGGTTCACCCTCGTCCCGCGGCGCGCCTTCGAGGACGGGCGGACGTTCATCGGCGCCTCGGTCATCCAGGGTGTCCTGGTCCTCATGCTCGGCGTCACCGGCGGCGTGCAGTCCGTCTACTTCCCGTACTACGTCCTGCCGGTGCTCGTCGTCATCCTCTCCGGTAGCTGGCGGCTGGCGCTCGCGCTCGGTGGCCTCGCGGGCGCGGGCCTCGTGGGGCTCGCGCTGTCCGGGCCGCTGAACGACGCGGCGCGCGACATCGGCGTGACCCGGCTGTTCCAGGTCGCGGCCGTGACAGTCTTCGCCGCGGCGACCGCGACGGCGACCGGCACGTCCCGCCGCGCGCTCGCGGCGCGCACCGAGGTGCTCACGTCGCAGCGCGACGACGCGTTCCAGATGGCCATCACCGACGAGCTCACCGGTCTCTACAACCGGCACTTCATGCGCGACGAGCTTCGGCGGATGACCGCGCACGCCTCTCGCAGCGACCGGCCGTTCGCGATCGTCTCGCTCGACGTCGACGGACTGAAACGGGTGAACGACACGCGCGGCCACCAGGCCGGCGACGCGCTGCTGCGCGAGATCGCCGACGCGCTCCGGGCCGTTCTTCGCACCGAGGACATCGCCGTCCGCCTCGGGGGCGACGAGTTCGTCGTCCTCCTTCCCGAGGCGGACCGCGGCGAAGCGGTCAAGGTCGCGTACCGCATCCGCCAGCGCATCGCCGCGTTCACCGAGCAGGCGGCGAGCGTGAGCAGCGGGATCGGGGTCTGGCGCCGCGGGATGGACCCCGATGACGCGCTCCGCGAAGCCGACCAGGAGCTCTACCGCGCCAAGGGCAGCCGCGCCGCGACGCAGACCGGCTAGCGCGCCGCCCGCGCGTAGCGGCCGTCGCCCTGATCGGCCACGGCACCCGCGAGCACCAGTCCGACGAGCCGGGCGCGCAGCCCGCGCTGCCCCACCCCCAGCCGGCGGGCGAGCTCGTCCAGGTCGAGCGGTCCGGCCGCCAGGGCCTCGAGCACGGGATCATCCGCACCCGCGTGCGGCGTGGCCTCCAGGCCGGCGGCCCGCGCCACGTCGTCCGCACCGCGGCTGGCGCGGGCCGCCCCCGATGCGATGAGGGCGTTCGTGCCTTCGGAGGTCCGCGCGCCAAGCGGGCCGGGCACGGCGAACACCGGGCGGCCCACCCGCCGCGCCTCGTCCGCGGTGATGAGCGCGCCCGACCCGGCGGGCGCCTCGGCGACGATCACCACGCGGGCGAGGGCCGCGATGACCGCGTTGCGCTTGGCGAACATCCAGCCCTGCGCGGGCATCACCGGCGCGTAGGCCGACACGAGCGCACCGTGCGCGCGGATCGCGACGGCGAGCCGGCGGCGCCTGCCGCTGGCGTTCGCGAGGAACGAGGTGATGCCTTCGCCCAGGACCGCGACGCTGTCGCCGCCGGCGTCGATGGCACCCGCGTGGGCGGCGCAATCGATGCCCTGGGCGAGACCCGAGACGATCACCGCCCCGGCCATGGCGAGCGAGGCCGCGAGCTCGCGCGCGACCCGCTCGCCGTACGGACTCATCCGGCGCGTGCCGACGATCGCGACGCAGGTCCGGCCGGAGAGCACCTCGCGGCCGTCGAGCCACAGCGGATCGGGCGTGGGGCGCAGATCGCGCAGCCCGAGTGGGTAGCCCGCATCGCCGGGGTGGAGCGCGATCACGGCGCGGTTCGCAGCAGCAGCGCCGTCGCGAGATGGTCGGCGGTGATCGCCTCGCTCGCCTCCAGGTCGGCGGCCGTCCGGGCGACCCGCAGCACGCGGTGGTAGCCGCGAGCCGACAGCCTGCGGAGGCGCATCGCCTCGGCCATCAGCCGGTCGGCGTCCGGATCGAGCCGGCAGTGGCGTGCCGTCTCCGCCACGGTGAGCTCGGCGTTCGTCCGACGGCCCCGCACGCGCATCCGCGCGCGGGCCGCGCACACGCGCTCCCGCACCGCGGCCGACGACTCGCGGATCTCGGCGTCGCGGAGCCGCTCGTAGGGCACCCGCGGCACGTGCACCCGCAGGTCGATCCGGTCCATCACCGGCCCCGAGATCCGGCCGCGATACCGGTCGACCGCGTCGGGGAGGCACGTGCACTCCACGCCCGGGTCGCCGGCGTGGCCGCACGGG
>JAXDLF010000293.1:0-24048 GCA_034666765.1 Chloroflexota bacterium | reverse complement strand
AACAGGACAATGAGCGCGCCGAGGATCGATCCGAGGATGCCCGCGGCGCTGAGGTCGAATCCACCGCCGGACAGCAGGTTGAGGATCGTCCCACCGACCAGCGAGCCGACGATGCCGAGGACGATCGTGCCGAGCCAGCCCATCGGGTCCGGCCCGGGCATGATCCAGCGCGCGATCGCGCCGGCGATGAGACCGATGATGATCCAGCCGATGATGCCCATGGCCTAGAGCTCGACCTGGTCGCGCTCGGGCATCGCCTGCTGCATCTGCTCCGCCTTGCTCGCTTCCATGCGCGATCCGAGCTCCTCGAGCTCGTCCTTGCTGAAGTTCTTGCGGACCAGCTTGAACATCTCGGTCTCTTCTTCCTCGATGTGGTGCTCGACGTTCTCCTTGGTGACCTTGAACTTGGCGGCCCAGTGCTCGTCGTCGAACGGCGTGTCCTTGAGCTGCTCGACGATGTCGTCGACGAGGTGGTGCTCCTCGAGGGCCTCCAGGACGATGTCCTTCAGCTCCTTGTCGTCCACCTCGTGCAGGGCCGGGTAGAAGATCTCCTCTTCGATGTTCTCGTGGATCGTCAGCTCCTTGAGGAGCTTGGTCCACTTCTGCTCGCGGGTCTTCACCCCGCGCTCGGTGGTCTCGGCGAGCTCGGTCATGAGCTTCTTGGCCTTGTCGTGATCGTCTTTCAGCAGGGCAATCGCGTCCATCGTGTCTCCTCCATCCGGTTCTGAGGGCCGGAGAGGCAAGTCGCCTGCCAACATTGAGCGATCGTTGAGGCGAACGGCGGGTTCGTTGAGCCCCGGTTGACCGGTTCGTCGTTACACCCATCCACGTGCGTCGCGCCCCGGCCCCCCTTCAGCGAGCGGCATCGGTCCAGGTGGAGCTCGCCGAGCAGCTTCGTGTAACGGCGGCGCGCCTGCAGGCCATGCCGGCGGAGCTCGCGACCTCGCTGTCGATCCTCGCCGGCTGGCAGGGCCTGACCGATGCGACGGTCCGCGGGCTTGCCCTGACCGCCGCGGCGCCGCTCGGGTTCAGCTTCACCGTCGAGAGCCACGGCGACACGGTCTCGGTCACGTTCCGGCGGCCCCGCCCATACGGCCCGTGAGCGACGACGGGCCGGGCGAGATCGACCTGCTGGAGCGGCGGGCCGCTCCGGGGCGGCGGCCGGGGGATCGCTACGTGCGGATCGTCCGGCCGGCGCGCGGAGACTTCACCCGGCGAGGCCCGGGCCATCTCGTCGCGGGCGAGGGCGTCCTGGCCCCGCGCTCGGCGCTCGGACGCGCCGCCGGCCGGGCGCGCACCACGCTGTTCGGGGCCCGCATTCCGACCGCGCTCGAGATGCAGGAGCGCATCGGGGTGTTCAAAGGACTGGCGGTCTTCGCGTCGGACAACATCTCCTCCTCCGCGTACGCGACCGAGGAGATCATGCGGGTGCTGACGCTCGCCGGGATCGGCGCGCTCTCGCTGACGATGCCGATCACCATCGCGATCGTCGCGGTCCTCGCGATCGTCGTGGTGAGCTACCAGCAGACGATCCCCGCGTACCCGAACGGTGGCGGCTCGTACATCGTGGCGAGCGACAACCTCGGCCCGGCGGCCGGCCTCACCGCCGCGGCGGCGCTGCTCACGGACTACGTGCTGACGGTCGCGGTCTCGATCGCCGCGGGCGTGGCGGCGCTCACGTCGATCGCGCCGTGGCTCTACGAGCAGCGGGTGCTCCTTGGCGTCGCCTTCGTCGTCCTCCTCTGCGTCGGGAACCTCCGGGGGATCCGCGAGAGCGCGACGCTCTTCTCGATCCCCACCTACGCGTACCTCATCGGGATCTTCGGCCTGCTCGCCTATGGGCTCTGGCGCGCCGTCACCGGCGACCTACCCGTGTACCAGGCGCCCGCGGCCTGGCGACCCGTTGAGGGTGCCGAGGCCCTCGGGTTGATCCTCATCCTCCGCGCGTTCGCATCCGGGTCCGTCGCGCTCACCGGCACCGAGGCCGTGTCGAACGGCGTGCCGGCCTTCACGCCGCCGGAGCCGCGCCACGCCCAGCTCGTCCTCATCGGGATGGCTGCGTCCTTCGGCGCGATCTTCCTCGGCATGTCGTTCCTCGCCGGACGGATCGGCATCCTTCCGGACCCGACCGAGCAGACGACGGTCGTGAGCCAGCTCACCGCGGTGCTCGTCGGCGCGGGCGCGCCGTACCACTACTTCGTGCAGCTCTCGACCGCGCTCCTGCTCGTCCTCGCGGCCAACACGGCCTTCGCCGACTTCCCGCGGCTCTCCAGCATCCTCGCCCGGGACGGCTTCATGCCGCGCCAGTTCGCGTACCGCGGCGACCGGCTCGCGTTCTCGATCGGCATCATCGTGCTCTCGGTGCTCGCGGCGATCCTCATCGTCGGATTCGCCGGCAGCGTGACCAGCCTCATCCCCCTGTACACGGTCGGCGTGTTCGTGGCGTTCACGCTGAGCCAGGCGGGCATGGTCCGGCACTGGTGGCGGCGGCGGATGGCCGACCCGGGCTGGCGGCGGCGCGCGGCACTCAACGCGATAGGCGCGATCGCGACGGGCGTCGTCGCGGCCGTCGTCGGTTTCGCGAAATTCGCGCTGGGTGCCTGGATGGTGCTGATCCTGATCCCGGTGCTCATCGCGATCATGTGGAGCATCCACCGGCACTACGGGCGGGTGCGCGACGCCCTGACGGTCGACGCCCACGATGCGCTCCGCGCCGTCGCTCGGCCCAGGGTGATCGTCCCCGTGAGCCGCGTCGATCGCGCGACGCTGAGCGCCCTCTCGTTCGCGCGGGCCATCGCCACGGACGCGATCGCGGTACACATCAGCGAGGGCCCCGAGGAGGCCGCCGAGATGCGCCGGCGCTGGGAGCGTCTTGGCACGGACATGCAGCTCGCGATCGTGGAGTCTCCGTATCGGGTGCTCGTCGCGCCGCTCTTGGCGTACGTGGACGCGCTCGAGCGGCTGGACCCCGCGCGCCCGGTGACCGTGGTCCTCTCCGAGTTCGTCCCGCGGCGGTTCTGGGACTACTTCCTCCACAACCAGACCGCGCTACGCCTCAAGGTGCGCCTGTTCTTCCGGCGGAACACGGTCGTCATCGACGTGCCCTATCACCTCGACGACGCGTATCGGGACTAGCATCGGTCGCATTCGGCTACGTCAGTGGCTCGGTTATCCCGCGGCCCTCGGCGCGGTCGCGACGGTCACGCTGTTCATCGGGTCGGTCCTCGGCGGCGCGCACTTCGCGAACGCGTCGATGCTGTATCTCGTCGCGGTCCTCGCGAGCGCGACCGCCTTCGGCCGGGGACCCGCGATCGTGGCGTCGATCGCGGCATTCGTCGCGTTCGACTGGTCGTTCGTCGAGCCACTCCACCAGTTCACGGTTGCCGATCCCCAGCAGTACGTCTCGCTCCTCCTCTTCCTGCTGGTCGCCGCGGTCACGAGCCAGCTCGCCGCCGAGCAGCGGGCGCGCACCGCGCAGGCCCTCGACCGGGAGCGGGAGGCGGTCATCCTGGCCGACATCGCCGGGCTGTCGGCGGCCGCCGACCTGCGCGCGTCGCTCGTCGCCGCGGCGGCGCGCATCCAGCAGGAGCTCGATGTCGCCGCGGTGGGCATCCTGCTCCGCGGGCAACCCCCGGTCATCGCGCCGTTCTCGGCGGACGTCGAGCGCCTGTTCCGTGGCGCGTCGTCCGCGCCGGCGAACGCGCTCAGCCCCGGCACCGCGGCGAGCGCGACCGCGGCCGGGCGGACCGGACGGTGGGTCCGCGTCGTCTCGCCGCTTCCGCGCGATGAGCGGCTGCGGCGGCGGGTGCACAGCGTCGCGATCGACGCGGGCGGCGCGCCCGCCGGGAGCCTGATCGTGCTCCGCCGCACGGGGACCGCGCCGTTCCGCGCCACCGAGGACCGGCTCCTCGCGGCGACCGCGGCGCAGGTCGGCCTCGCGGAGGATCGCGCCCGGCTGCGGGACGAGGCGACCGAGAGCGAGGTGCTGCGGCGCAGCGATCAGCTGAAGACCGCGCTGCTCGGAGCGGTGTCCCACGAGCTCCGCACGCCGCTCGCGTCGATCATGGCCTCCGCCGGCAGCCTCCGCCAGAAGGACGTCACGTGGAGCGATGCCGAGCGCGACCAGTTCCACGAGTCGATCGAGCAGGAGGTGAAACGACTCGACCGCCTCGTCGGCGAGCTCCTCGACCTGTCTCGGATCGACGCCGGGCACCTCGTCCTGCAGCGGCAGTATCACGCGCTCGACGCGCTCGTCGACGACGTGCTCGGCCGCCTGCGGCACACGACCGAGGCCCACCGGATCCGCGTCGACGTCCCCGAGGATCTACCCCCGGTGTCGGTGGACTACCTGCGGATCGACCAGGTCCTGTCGAACCTCCTCGAGAACGCGGTGCGCTACGCGCCGCCGGGCACGCTGATCGAGATCGCCGGGCGCGTGGAGAACGGAGCCCTCCGGATCGAGGTCACCGACGAGGGGCCCGGCGTCGCGGGAGAGGATCGCGAGCGGGTCTTCGCGCCATTCCACCGGCTGGAGCGGGGCGACCGCGGACCGGTGAAGGGCGCGGGCCTCGGGCTCGCGATCGCGCGCCGGCTGGTCGAGGCCCACGGCGGGCGGATCTGGGTCGAGGCCGGGCCTGGCCGGGGCGCGCGGTTCGTGGTCACGCTGCCGCTCGAGGCCGCGGAGGTCCCGCGGTGACCGAGGGCCGTGCCCGGGTGCTCGTCGTCGACGACGAGCCCGCGATCCTCCGCACGCTGCGGACGAACCTCCACGGGCACGGATTCGACGTCGAGACCGCCGAGAACGTCCGGGACGCGCTCGCCGAGTACGACCGGGCGCGGCCCGACGTGGTCCTGCTCGACCTCGGGCTGCCCGACGACGATGGGCTCGTCCTCATCCGCGACATCCGCGGCCGGGCGCCGACCCCGATCATCGTCGTGTCCGCGCGCGACGACGACCGGGACAAGGTGAACGCGCTCGATCTGGGCGCGGACGATTACCTGACGAAGCCGTTCAGCGTGGACGAGCTGCTGGCGCGCATCCGCGTCGCGCTCCGCCACGTCGCCCGGCCGCCGGTCGGGACGGACGCGGTCTTCGAGGCCGGCGACCTGCGCGTCGACCTCGGTCGTCGCGAAGTGAAGGTGGGCGATCGCGGGGTCCGCCTGACGCCGACGGAATACGACGTGCTGAAGGCCCTCATCGCCAATCCCGATCGGGTGCTGACGTTCTCGATGCTGCTTCGCCGGGTCTGGGGCCCCGGATATACGACCGAGGGCCACTACCTGCACGTGTACATCGCGCGGCTGCGCAAGAAGCTCGAGGCCGACCCGCAGGCGCCGCGCTGGATCGTCAGCGAGCCGGGGGTCGGCTACCGGCTCCGCACCGATGGCCCTAGACCGGGCTCGACCCCGTGATGGTCGCGCGGGACACGGTCATCGGGGGCGCGAGAGACACGACCGAGCCCATCCCGTTCGTGCTCCACCAGTCGCGCACGAGACGCTGCGGTCCGAGGAGCTCGATCCCGGCGAAGAGGTCCAGCGCGCTCATCGTGTAGCGGACGTTCGCCAGGGCGCGGGTGACCTTCCCGTTCTCGATGAGGAACGTGCCGTCGCGGGTGGTGCCGGTCATGGTCGCGCGCTTCGGGTCCGGCGTGTTCGTGTAATGGAAGCGCGTGACGAGGATCCCGCGCGTCACCGCCGCGATGAGCTCGTCGCGGGTCGCGCTGCCACCGGCCATGACGAGATTCCCGGCGTGCCCGCCGCGGCCGTACCGCGCCGGATCCGCGGCGTGGCCCGTCGAGCTCGCGCCCGCGGCCTTGGCCGACCAGCGGTCGTGGACCGGCCCGACCGCGACGCCACGGTCGACGAGCGTGACCCGCTGCTTCGGCGTGCCCTCCGGATCGAACGGCATCGCGAGCTGGCTGGGATGGAGGGCGTCGTCGTGCAGCGTGAACTTCGGTCCGGTGACCGCCTGCCCGATCGCGCCGGCCAGAAACGAGCGGCCTTCCCGCACCGCCTGCCCCGACAGGCCGGTGATCGACATGATCCGCAGGATCTCCGCGACCGCATCCTCCTCGAAGACCGCCTCGTACTCGCCCGGCTCGAGCTGCGTCCGATCGCGGTCGAGCGCGCACTTCTCGATCGCACGCGCGGCGATCCCCCGGGGGTCCAGCGCGCTCGCGCGGTGCGACAGGTCGTCGGCGTAGCCACTGCCGCCGTGCTCGCCGAGCACGAGGGCCCGGAGGTAGGCCACCGTCATCGGCGCGTACGCGGCGACGCCGTTCGTGTTCGCGACCGCGTCCTCGAAGATGTCGACGCTGTGCGTGCCGGCCGCGCGGAAGCCCCGGGCGTCGGCGGCCGTGCAGATCGCGGCGATCGACGCCGCCTGCTCCAGGGCGTCGAGCGTCGTCGTATCCGCATCGAACGCGTGCGCCGGCCGATAGGCGGACGGACCGGAGAGGCCGGGCCAGTCCGCGTTCGGGGCCTGCAGCCCCGCCAGCTCCGCGGCCCCCGCCAGGAGGTCGCGGAGCGCGGCGGGATCGAGCGAGCTGCCTGCGGTCGCTCCGATGGCGGATCCGACGATGGCTCGGGCATGCACGTGGGTCTCGTCGGAGACGGCGTTCTGGTGGATCGACGAGTGCGAGTAGCGGGTGATCGCGGCGCGGCGACGGTGGACCCAGAGCTCGGCCTCGGCGAGCCCGCTGTCGGCGAGGGCATTCCGCAAGGGCGTCAGCAGCCCGTCGGCGCCGGCGAGCCGCGTCGTCACGCTCGGACCTCGATCGGCCGGTCGCGGAACCGGGCGTGCGCCGCACCGTGACCGACGCGCATGAGCTGCAGCGGCTCCCCCTTCGCGCACGACAGGAACCCGTGGAGCTCCCAATCGTCGGCGACGCCGTCGCAGCTGCCCCAGAAGTCGGGCGTGAGCGACTGGAACGCGACGCCGCGCACGTATTCCGCCACCTCGCCGTGGCGGATGACCCGCGCGACCTGGGTCGAGAAGTGGAAGTTCAGGCGCTTGTCGTCGAGCGAGTACGACGCCGGCGACTCGAGCAGGAGGCCGTCGTCGATGCCCCGGAGCAGCTCGCCGTACGTCGCCGTCCCCGGGTCGAGGCTCACGTTGACCATCCGCACGATCGGAACGTGCTGCCAGCCCTCGGCCCGGGCGCACCCGCCGCTCCGCTCGATGCCGAGCGCGCCGGCGGTCTCGCGCGAGCTCAGGTACCCGGTGAAGATCCCGCGCTCGACGAGCGGCGTCCGCCGTCCCGGGACGCCGTCGTCGTCCCACCCGAACGTGCCCATGCCGCCCGGGATCGTCGCGTCGGCGGTCAGGTTCACGTGCTCCGACCCGTAGCGAAGCGTGCCGCGGTCCTTCGGCCACATGAACGTCGTGCCGGGGAACGCGACCTCGTGCTCGAGCACGCGGTCCGACTCGGTGGGGTGACCGCAGGACTCGTGCACCAGCAGCGCGAGGAACGGCTGATCGATGAGCAGGGTGGTCGGCCGCTCGACCGCCGGCTTCGCCGCGAGGACCGCCTCGACGTCCCGCGCGAAGGTCCGGGCGTGGGCGAGGACATCGAATTCCTCGACGTATTCCCAGCCGGCCTGACGGACGTTGCGCATGTCGTTGCGCGTGGCCGGCTTGGCCCCCGCGGCGGCGGCGGTCACGTTGAGGCCCGCTCCGCACTCGACGATGTCCTGCCGGACGTCCGTCCCGTCGCTCGTCACCAGTCGTTTGCGGGTGCGGTAGGCGGCGACGGACACGCGCCGGACCTTCGCGTTCGGCGTCGCGAGCAGCGCATCGGCCTCACGAAGGAGGGCCACGCGCTCCGCGATCGGGACGGCGAACGGATCACGCGCGACGGCCGTACGGTACTCGCCGCGCTGCGGCGCCTGCGGTGCGAGGACGACGCGCCGGCGCTGGACCGACGCCGCGGCCTCGGCCCGCCGGATCGCCTCTTCGAAGAGCCTCCGGATCGCGGTCGCGCCGGCGACGCGGTCCGAGGCGGCGAAGCCCCACGCGCCGTCGCGGAGCACGCGCACGCCCACGCCGCGGTCCGCGTCGCGGTCCACGCCCTCGAGCTGCCCGTCCTTCACCGAAACCGTTTCGCTCTCGCGCTCGACCCATCGGGCGTCGGCGTACGTGGCCCCGTGGCGGGCACTCGATGCCCATTCGACGGCCTCGCTGAGGGCGCTATCTTCGAGCACGTATTTCAGGCTAGACTTCGACGAAACGGCGCGCGTTCCGGCTGAAGCGTCCGATCGAGCAGCTCGCGGACATCGTGTCCCTCTCATGGGATCCGGTGGTCGGGGAGAAAGATCGAGCGGATCATCGAACGAGTCGGGTGGAACGCGGAGCGCCTACATAAACGGAGAAACCCATTGCCCGACGTCGCCCTCCTAATTGACTGGGAGAACGTCTACTACACCCTGCGGCAGCACACCGAAGGCCCGCTGCCATCCTCGCTCTCGATCCTGCAAGCCATCCTGCAGAAGGCGGCCGAGTTCGGTCCGGTCCGCGTGAAGCAGGCGATCTTCGGATCCGAGGTCGTCTCGCAGGACGAGACCCTGCTCATGGCCCTCGAGTTCACCGGCATGGAGCCGGTCGCGGTCGCGCAGCGCATGAGCGGCCGCCTGCTGAAGGGCCGCTCCGACGCGGTCCTCATCACCCGCACGATGAAGCTGCTCTACAAAGAGCGGCCCGACATCGACGTCTGGTTCATCGTCTCGGGTGACCGCGACCTGAACGCGCTCTGCAAGGCGCTCAAGGATGAAGACAAGCAGGTCTACCTGATCGCCGGGGACAAGGCCCTCGCGAACGAGCTGCGCGACTCCCCGTACCTCCGCGATGGCGTCTTCCTCCTCGAGGACCTCATCCCGGAAGCGCGGTGGACGCGCACCGGCATCCTGCGCACCGACGACACCCAGGCCGGCAAGGACGAAGCCCCGCGGCCGCGGACCCGCGGCGTACGCGGTGGCGTCGGCCGCGGCCGGGGCGGCGCGCCGGTGCGCGTCGCCGTGCCCGCGAGCATTCCGGCGGTCGTGCCGACCGGCTCTCCGGAGTCGGAGAAGGAGCAGCGCCGCCTCGCGGTCCTGCTGCTGGACCAGCTCGTCGCGCTCCGCGCGGATCAGATGCCGCGCGGCGACTTCGTCCGCAGCGTCGTGCCGCTGTCGCACAAGGAAGCATCGAGCGTCCTCGATCAACGCATCGACTTCGGCATCGCGCAGCACCACATCCATGCCGAGCAGCCCGCCCGGACCCGGCTCAAGGACAAGCAGCTGCTCTCGCTCGAGTTCGGCGACCCGCTCGTCGCCGAGACGCTCTTCCACCTCGTTCGCGTGCTCCGGCGGATCGACTCGGTGACGAGCAAGGACACCCGCCGCATCCCCGCGGTGGAGGCGGTGCTCGACCCGCTCTCGCGCGCGGACCAGCCCGGCGGCCTCGCGAAGGGCAAGGCCCAGCGGCGCATGCTCCTCGAGACGCTGTTCAACATCGCCGAAGAGCGCGGAGCCATCGCGACCGAGCAGGTCTCGCGCGACGGCCGCAACGTGACGATGTGCTGGCTCGCGGAGGGCCACCCGCTCGTGAAGTACGCCCGCCAGCCCAGTGCGGCGATCGTTCACCTGTTCAACTTCGTGAGCAGCACCCGGGCGAAGGACGACAAGGCCGACTGGGTGAACACCGCGCTGTTCAGCGAGCTGCTCTCGCGCGTCGAGGGCGACGCGCTCGAGGCGAATATCCGCAAGGCCGTCGAGAGCGGCCTGATGCGGCCCGAGGAGCACGGCCGCAAGGCCGGCTACACGATGGATCGCAACCACCCGCACGCGCGGGTGATGCTCGGTGAGTTCAGCCGGCTCAACGGCGAGGGCCACGAGGCGGACGAGCCGCTCGCGATTCATGGCTCCGTGACACGTGAGATTCAGTCCTCGACGGACGGTGAGGACGGCGAGCCCGAACCGTCCGAGGCCGGCGAATCCGAAGCGTCCACCGAGGCGCCCGCCGGCGACGCCGCGAAACCGCGCCGGCGCCGCGGCCGTCGCGGCGGACGGGGACGGCACAAGCCCGCCTCGGGCCCGGCCGCGGCCGCCAGCTAGCCCGCCAGGTCCACCGCCAGCAGCTGCGAGGCGGCCTCGCGGAGCCGCGCGACGACCGGGAGGTGGTCGGGGTGCGCCGCGTACGCCGCGAGCCCGGCGCGATCGTCGAAGGTTTCGAGCAGGACGTGGGTGTAGCCCTGGGCCCGCGCCGGGCTGACGTTCTCGCCCACCTCGAGCGACCGGAGAGACGGTACCCGCTCGCGCAGGCCCCGGATCGCCTCGACGATCGCGTCCCGCTCGGCCGCCGGCACGGCGTCCCTGAACGCCCAGAGCACCACGTGCGTGACCACCCTCGCGATGATTGCACGGCGTTGCGGTAACGGGAATGTGACGGTGGGCCTGGTGGCACCCGTACTGCGTCGCCCGTGGTGGGGGTCACTCACATGAGCGGAGCCCGGGCCCGCCTCGTCCTCATCGTCGAGGACGACAAGCCGACCGCCGATGTGCTGGCGTCGGCCATCAACGCTGAACGCGGGTATGCAGCCGTCCAGGTCGGGAGCGCGGACGCGGCTTTGACCGCGATGGCGAAGATCTCTCCGGACCTCCTCCTGCTCGACATCCACCTGCCCGGCATGTCGGGCCTGGAGCTCTACGACCAGGTGAAGGCCGACGAGCGCTTCCGGACCCTGCCGGTCGTCTTCGAGACGGGCGGCGGACGCGAGCACGTCGCCGAGCTGCGGGAGCGCGGGATCGCGACCTACGTCCGGAAGCCGTTCGATATCGAGGAGCTCGTCCGATTCGTGAAGCGGCTCGTTCCGCCGCGGAACCGGCACCCCAAGGCCGGCGGCGGCTAGCGCTTCGGCGCGGCCTTCGCCAAGCGGTCATGCATGCTCGTCTGCACGAGCTCCTTGGTCGCCTGGGAGCTCTCGACGAGATCACGGAAGCCTTCGGCGTCGAGCTCGAGGACCTCCGTCGGGGCGGTCGCCCGGACCGTGGCGTTCCGGACGGTGCCGCCGAGCAGGCCGATCTCGCCGAAGAAGTCGCCGGGCTTCAGGGTCGAGATCTCGCGCTCGCCGTCCGGCCCGGTCTGCCGGACGCTCGCGGCCCCCCGGGTGAGGACGAAGAACGACTCGGCCGGGTCGCCTTCCCGGATGATCGTCTGGCCCGCGAGAAAGCGCCGCAGCTTCATCCGCTCGACCTCGCGCTCGAGCGTCTCGCTCGGTGCGTCCGGGAAGCTCCGGCGCATGTGCTTCAGCTCCTCGATGTAGCGCTCGGCGTGGAGCACGGCGGTCGTCGCGTCGCCCACGGCCGTCGTGATCTGCTTCGCGAGCTGGGCCCGGGTGTCGCCGCAGGCGTACACGCCGGGGATGTTCGTCCGCATGTACTGGTCCGTGAGGAGGTACCCGTTCTCATCGTGATCGATGTGCTCGTCGAACAGGTGCCGGCCGACGGGCTTGAATCCGACGAACACGAACACGCCGCCGACAGGGATGCGCTCGACGGCGCCGGCCCGATCGACGTCGATCCAACGGACCTGCGTGTCGCCACCGATCTCCTTGACCGTCGCCGGGGTGACCGCGGTCACCCGGTCCATCCCGAGCAGGCGATCCTGGAGGACCTGCTGCGCCCGGAAGTCGTTGCGCCGGTGGATGAGGCTCAGGTTCTTCGCGAAGCGCGTCAGGAACAGGCCCTCCTGGAAGGCCGAGTCGCCGCCGCCGATGACGGCGAGATCCTCGCCCTTGAAGAACGCGCCGTCGCAGACCGCGCAGTACGAGACGCCCTTCCCGTGGAACTCGGCCTCGCCCGGCACCTCGAGCTTCGTCGGCTCGCCGCCGACCGTGACGATCACGGCGTACGCCCGGTGGGTCGTGCCGTCGTCCATCACGATGACTTTCCAGTCGCCGTCGCTCCGGATCTTCTTCACCGGCGAGTACCGCTGGATCGTGAGACCGAACTTGGTCGCATGGGCGGCCATCTTCTCGGCGAGGTCCCGCCCGGTGATCGATTCCTCGCCCGGCCAGTCCTCGATGAGGTCCGTATTCAGGAGCTCTCCGCCGATATCCTTGGCTTCGAAGAGCACCGCGCTCATGTTCGCCCGGGCGGCGTACAGGCCGGCGGTGAGGCCCGCCGGACCGCCGCCGATGATGACGAGATCGTAATCAGCCATATTGCTCGACACTAGAACAGGTATGGACACCTCTTCTATTCGCTACCTGGCCCTGGGCGACTCCTTCACCATCGGAACGGGCACCACCCCGGACAAGGCGTTCCCCGCGTTGCTGGCCGGCAGATGGCGTACCGCGGGACGCGCGGTCGAGCTCCTGAACCCCGCGGTGAACGGCTACACGACCGACGACCTCATCGCGAAGGAGCTGCCACACGTGCAGGTCTTCAAGCCGACCTTCGTCACGCTGCTCATCGGGGCGAACGACATCGTGCGCGGCGGCAGCGACGACAAGCGCTACCGCGGGCAGCTCCGCCGGATCTACGCGCAGCTCCGCGAGGACGGCGTGCCCGGTGGCGCGGTCGTCGGGCTCCCCCAGCCCGAGTGGTCCCGTTCGCCGGCGGCCTCGCCGTACGGCACGACGGAGGCGCTCCTCACGCGGATCGCGCACTTCAACGCGATCGCGATGGAGGAGGCCGAGAACGCCGGCGCCCGCTTCGTCGACCTCTATCCGTTGATGCATCGGCAGGCGGCCGCGGAGATGCTCGCCACCGACGGGCTGCACCCGAACGCGGAGGCCCACGAGGAGTGGGCCCGGACGCTGGCCGAGAAGCTCTCGCCCTAGGTTCGCCCGGTGATCGGGACGGCCGCGCCGGTGATCCCCGAGGCCTCGGCGCTGGTGAGAAACAGGATCAGCGCCGCGGCTTCCGCCGGCTGGACCCAGGCCGTCGGATCGCCCTTCGGCATGTTGGCGCGATTGACCGGATGGTCGATGGTGCTGGGGAGGATCGCGTTGACCGTGATGCCCTGCTCCTTCGTCTCCGCCGCGAGGGCCTCGGTCCATCGCACCACGGCGCTCTTCGCCATGGCGTAGCCCGCGCTGTTGCGTCCGCCTTTCAACGCGGCGGCCGCGGCGACCGACACGATGCGGCCGTACCCGCGGGCGCGCATCGGCACGAGGCACGCCGCCGCCGGGACGACCACCGTCGCGACGTTCTGCTCCCAGAGGGCACGGATGCGCGCGATGTCGTCCGCCGGCCCGGTGCCGAAGCCGCCGGCGAGGCCGGCGAGGACGTCGAGCCGGCCCCACGACCGCAGCACGCGCTCGACGAACGCGTCCATCGATGCGCGATCGGCGAGGTCGGCGTCGATCATGAGAAGTCGCGACGCCGCATCGCCACCAAGCGAACCCACGGCATCACGCAGCGCGCGCCCCTTCTCGGCATCGCGAACCGGTGCGGCCACGTGCGCGCCCGCGTCGAGGTACGCGCGTACGACCGCGTGTCCGAGGTTGCCGGTCGCGCCCGTCACGACCACGCTGCGGGGCTCGAAATCGGGCATCGCCGCCTAGACTACGCATCGATGACCATCCTCGAGCGCATCGCCGGCCCGGCCGATCTTCGCGCCCTCGACCGCGAGGAGCTCGCCCAGCTGTGCCGCGAGATCCGCGATTTCACCGTCGACGCGGTCCAGAAGACCGGCGGCCACATCAGCTCGAGTCTCGGCGCCACCGAGCTCACCGTCGCCCTGCACCGGGTGTTCGACTCACCGCACGACAAGCTCGTGTGGGATACCGGGCATCAGGGGTACGTGCACAAGCTCCTGACCGGCCGGAGGGACCGGTTCGGCACGCTGCGGCAGTTCGGCGGGGTGTCCGGATTCCTCGTCCGCACCGAATCGGAGCACGACCAGTTCGGCGCGGGGCACGCCGGGACCTCGATCTCGGCCGCCCAGGGCATGGCCGTCGCCCGAGATCTCCTGGGTGGCGACGAGCACGTCGTCGCGATCATCGGCGACGGCGCGCTGACCGCCGGCATGGCCTGGGAAGCGATCAACGACATCGGGGCCCGGCGCACGCGGATGATCGTCATCCTCAACGACAACGGCATGAGCATCGCGCCCAACGTCGGCGCGGTCTCCCGGATGCTCGAGACGGTCCGCACCGCGGCGTCGTATCGCGAGCTCAAGCACGTCGCGCGGTCGGTGCTGGACCACATGCCGGCCGGCGATCTGGCCGAGGAGGCCCGCCGCCGGCTGTTCACGTCGCTGAAGGCCATCTTCATCCCGAACATCCTGTTCGAGCAGTTCGGCTTCACGTATTTCGGACCGGTGAACGGCCACGACCTCGACGCGGTCGAGGGCGTGCTGAAGAAGGCCCGCGACTTCCCCGATGGCCCGGTGTTCGTCCACGTGCACACCCAGAAGGGTCACGGGTACGGGCCCGCGGAGGATGACAACCAGAAGTGGCACGGCGTGTCGGCCACCGGCGCCACGGCGCCGCGCGGGCCGCAGTACACGAAGGTCTTCGCCGACGCGGTGGCCGAGACGATGCGCCGCGAGACGAAGACCGTCGCGATCACCGCGGCGATGCCGGCCGGCACGGGCCTGACCCCCCTGTTCAAGGAGTTCCCGACGCGACTCTTCGACGTCGGCATCTGCGAGCAGCACGCCGTCACCTTCGCCGCGGGCCTCGCGACGCAGGGCATCGTGCCGATCGTCGCGATCTACTCGACGTTCCTGCAGCGTGGCTTCGACCAGGTGGTGCACGACGTCGCGATCCAGGAGCTGCCGGTGGTCTTCGCGCTCGATCGCGGCGGGATCGTCGGCGAGGACGGCCGCACCCACCAGGGGCTCTTCGACATCGCGTTCCTCCGGCCGCTCCCGGGCATGGTCCTCATGGCCCCGAAGGACGAGGCCGAGCTCCGCCAGATGGTCTGGACCGCGGTCCGCTACGCCGAGAGCGGCGCCGGCCCGATCGCGTTCCGCTACCCGCGCGGCGCCGGCACCGGCGCGGCCATGGATGGGCCGCTGGCCGAGCTGCCGATCGGCATCTCCGAGACGCTCCGGGAGGGCGCGGACGTCGCGATCCTCGCGTACGGGACGATCGCCGGCCCGGCGCTCGCCGCGGCGGAGGCGCTCGCGGCGGACGGGATCGAGGCCACCGTGGTGAACGCGCGATTCGCGAAGCCGCTCGATGCCGAGCGCTACCTCGCGCTCGCGGCGGGGGTCGGCCGCGTCCTCACGGTCGAGGAGCACGCCGTGAGCGGTGGCTTCGGCTCCGCGGTGAACGAGCTGTTCGCCGAGCGGGGCGCGAAGGTCGAGCTCGAGATGCTCGGTGTGCCCGACGAGTGGGTCGATCACGGCGCGCAGCAGCTCTGGCGCGGGCACTTCGGCCTCGACGCCGAGGGGATCGCCGCGGCCGTGCGGCGCCGCTGGCCGCAGCTGGCCCGCAGCGTCGCGGAGCGCGAGAGCGCCGGCTAGACCGATCCGCGCCGTCTTCCTCGATGACGGCGGGGTGATGAACGACAACGAGCTCCGCGGCGGCGAGTGGCGCCGGCTGCTCGGCGAGTTCTTCGTGCCCCGGCTCGGCGGCACGCCCGAGGCGTGGTCCGAGGCGAACCGTGCGGTCATCGACGCGTGGTGGCCGCGGTTCGTCGCGCACCTCCAGACCGCGACCGACGGGGTCGGGCCCTGGCTGCGCGCCGAGGACCGCGGCTGGCTGCTGGACATGTGCGCGCGGGCCGGGGTGCCGCCTCCGGCCGACGGCGACGTGGACGATCTCGTCCAGGCGTCGCATCGGTACGTCGGCGAGCGCTGCCGCAGCGCGTTTCCGGATGTCGGGCCGGCCCTGCGGTCGCTCGCTCGCGAGGGCTTCGCGCTGCATACCGCGTCCGGGGAGGACTCCGCGCAGCTGCACAGCTACCTGCGCGGGATGGGCCTGCGTGACCTGTTCGGCCGGTTGTACGGGCCCGATCTCGTCGACCGGTGGAAGAACGGTCCCGCCTACTACGCGGCGATCGTCGCCGACTGCGGCATCGATCCGGCCGAGGCCGTGGTCGTGGACGATTCGCCCGACGCGCTCGGCTGGGCCGCGGCCTCCGGATTCCGGGCGATCCAGGTGGATCGCGCCGGCCGCGGGTCTCAGCTCGACGGGGCCCATCGGATCTCGTCGCTCGCCGAGCTGCCGATGCTGCTCGGCGCGTAGCGCCGCTAGTCGAGCCGGGCGAGCTCCGGCCGGCGCGGGGCCGAACGGATCGCCGCGGTGACGGCCGCCTCCAGCTGCTCGAGGTCGAAGGGCTTCTCGAGCACCGCGACGTCGAAGGCCACGAGCTTCGGCCGAGCCGAGCCCAGGGACGCGATCGCGGCGGAGCAGACGATGACCGGGATCGCGCGCGTCGCGGGGTCGAGCGTGAGGATGTCCAGCTGCTGCCAGCCGCTGGATTCGCCGTGAAGGAAGAGGTCCAGGATCACCAAATCGGCCTTCGCGTGTTTGATGTCGCCGAACGCGGCGGCCGACGGCCGCACCTCGTAGCCCCACGCTTCGAGCGCCGCGGCCATGGTCGTCCGGGTATCGGCATCGTCCTCGATGAGGACGATGCGCTTCCTGCTCACCGCCGAGGAGAAGGCGAGGGCGATGGCGTGCGGAGCGAGCGGGTCGGGTCGGGCGACCGGGTGGCCTGGGGTGCGCTCGTCTCGTCCGATGACCCGGAATCGTCCGGCGAGCCCTTCTGCTCCGGCGCGCGGGTCGCGTCGGCGGCGCGCGTCGGCGACGACGTCCGGGCCGGCTGTGGCGACCGCGTGCGCTCCGCATCGTCGCCGGGCTCCCCGGTCCGCGCGGGCCGATCGGACGCGTGGAGCCGGTCGGAGCTCTCCTTCGCCCGCTCGATCTCGCCCTGCTGCGACGGCGAGGACTTGCCGGAGAGATCGTCGAGCACCTTCTGATGCCTCACGTGCGCCGCGTCGACGACGTCCTCGGCCTCGATCCGCTGATCGTCGCTCGCGCCGGACCGGCCGCGCATCGCGTCGACCGCGACGGTCAGGGTCCGTACCGCGGCGGCGTATTCGTCCTCCGCCACCGGCGCGTTCTGCGGGCGGCCGGAGACCGCTTCGGCGAGCTCCGCGAGGCGATGGTCGGCCTGCTCGGCGAGGAGCCGCAGGCGTGTCGAGTCGTCGAGGGCGAACGCGAGCTGGACCTGCTCGGCGGCACGCTTCAGTCCGAACACCGTGTCACCCGGCAGGCTGTCGGCCGCGGCCTTGGTGGCCCCGCCCAGCAGCACCGCGACGATCGACGCGGCCACGAGCGCCGGTCGCATCCAGCCACCGTGCAGCCCGCGCCGGAACCGCGACCACGCGGTCTCGCGCGGTGCGAGCGCGCCGGCGGCCTGGGCCATCAACTGCGCGCGGAGCGCGCGCTTGAACGCGTCGCGGGGCTCGGGACGCGGCAGCCGGTCGCTCATCCGAGCTGCTCCCGCGACGGGATGAGCGCGCGCAGCGCGGTCAGTGCGCGGAACTCGATGCCGCGGATCGTCCCGTCCTGCTTCCCCACGAGCTTGGAGATGGTCTTGGTGTCGTAGCCCTCGACGTAGCGCAGCACGAGGATCTCCTGCTGCAGCGGCGTGAGCTGCCGCATGGCCGCGCGCACGACGGACGCGTCGGAGCCGGCGAGCAGTCCCTCGTCGGGGTGCACGACCTGGTCGGCGTTCGGGTGGGCGAGGGCGTCCTCGAAGGTCACCTGCTGGCGAGCGGCACGCCGGCGGCTGCGGTCGATGACCGCGTTGCGGGCGATGCGGTACAGCCAGGCCAGGAACGCCTGGCGCGGCTCGTACTTCGGGATCGCCCGAAGGGCCCGCATGAACACGTCGCTCGTCACGTCTTCCGCCTCTGCCTCATTCCGTACCCGGTAGAACACATACCGGTACACGGCATCCACGTAACGGTCGTAGAGGACCCCGAAGGCTTCGGCCTCGCCGGAGCCGGCCCGGCGGGCCAGATCGGCGTCCTCTTCCCGCTCAGCGGAAATAACGGCGCCCGCCGCCTGGCTGTTAGGAAGCTCCCCCACGCAGGGAGAAACGGTAGCCGGGCGGGTTCAGCGCGGCTTGCGCCCCGCCGGGAGGCCTGGGGCCAGGGGAGCCTAGGATGAGGGCAGATTCATACGACAGGGGAGCGGCGAAAGCCGCTGAGAGTGCGCGAAAGCGCAGACCCTCGAACCTGACCTGAGTCATATCAGCGTAGGGAGTCGAGACCATGGCGAGCCCTCGCGCGTCCACCTCCTCATCCGGCTGGCGCACCGTCGACATCGTCGTCGCTGCCGTCATCGCGGTCGCCTTCGGAGTCGTTTTCTGGGCCTGGAACGCCCTCTGGGCGACCACCGCGCCGGCCTTCACCGCGCTCCCGGCCTCGCAGGGGGTGCTCTACGGGGTCTGGCTGATCCCGGGGGTGCTCGGCGGTCTGGTCATCCGGAAGCCCGGCGCGGCGCTCTTCTGCGAGCTCCTCGCGGCGATCGTGTCGGCGCTCATCGGCTCGCAGTGGGGCCTCGACACGCTCGTCTCGGGAGCGATGCAGGGTGGCGCCGCCGAGCTCGTCTTCGCCGCGGCCGGCTACCGGAATTGGGGCCTCGGCATCGCGATCGCCGCCGGCATCGCGAGCGCGCTCGCGGCATGGCTGCACGACATGGTCGTCTACTACCCCGAGCTCGGGATCGGCGGCTGGGCGATCTTCGCCCCGTTCATGCTCATCTCCGCCGCGGTCATCGCCGGGGTCGGCTCCTATTACCTGACGCGCTCGCTCGCGGAGACCGGCGTCCTCGCGCCCTTCCCGTCGGGACGAACGCAGCGCCGGGTCTGATCCGCGCGACCGTCGATGGCTGAGCGCATCGAGCTCCGCGGCTGGGGGTGGCGGCACCCCGGCCGCCGGGCGTGGGCCGTGCGCGGGCTCGACCTCGCGATCGGCGATGGCGAGTCCGTGCTCCTGGCCGGCCCGTCGGGATCGGGCAAGAGCACCGTGCTGCTCGGCATCGCCGGCCTGCTCGACCGAAGCGGCGGCGGCGAATCCGAGGGCACGTTGCGGGTCGACGGCCGGACGGGCGTGGTGTTCCAGGATCCGGAGACCCAGCTCGTCATGGCCCGGGCCGGCGACGACGTCGCGTTCGGGCTCGAGAACCGGTGCGTGCCGGCAGCCGAGATCTGGCCGCGGGTGCACGCGTCGCTCGCGAGCGTCGGGTTCCCCTACCCCGACGACCATCCGACGAGCGCGCTCTCGGGCGGGGAGAAGCAGCGGCTCGCGTTCGCCGGCGTGATGGCCATCGCCCCGGACATCCTCCTGCTCGACGAGCCCACCGCGAACCTGGATGCCGACGGCGCGCGGCTCGTCCGCGGCCTCATCGCGCGAGAGCGCGAGCGGGGCCGCACGATCGTGCTCGTCGATCACGACGTCGAGGCGGCGCGGCCGCTCGTCGACCGGATCATCGAGCTCGCGGCGGTGCCGGCGGTCGCGATCCCGGGCGACGGCCCGCGCGCCGACGCCGGCGCGCCGCTCGTGATCGCGCGCGACGCCGCGTTCCGCTACCCGGCGGCCGATCATCTCGCGCTGGACGGCATCGACGTCGAGGTCCGCGCCGGCGAGGCCGTCGCCCTCACCGGACGGAACGGATCGGGGAAATCGACGCTCGCCCTCCTGCTCGCGGGGCTGCTACGCCCGGCGCGCGGGAGCGTGGTAGCGGCCGACGGCGCGGCGCTCGCGACGCTGCCCGCGTCCGCGCTCGTGCGCCGGATCGGCACCGTGTTCCAGGATCCGGAGCATCAGTTCGTCCGCGGCCGGGCCGACGACGAGCTGATGGTCGGACCGCTGCGGACCGGCGCGAGCCGCGACGCGGCGCGAGCTCGGGCGGCGGAGCTCCTCGCGCGGCTGCGCCTCACGCCGCTCGCGGCAGCGAATCCGTTCACCCTGTCCGGCGGCGAGCAGCGGCGCCTCTCGGTCGCGACGGCGCTCGCGACGGATCCGCCGCTCCTCGTGCTCGACGAGCCGACGTTCGGCCAGGACCGGGCGACGTACGCGGAGCTGCTCGTCCTGCTGCGGGCGGCCCGCGACGGCGGCCGGGGGATCGTCTTCGCGACCCACGACCGCGCGCTCGTCACGGCGCTCGCCGACCGCGAGGTCCGGCTCGAGGCGGGACGCGCGGCGTGATGCTCCTGGCGCCGCTGCGCGCGGATCGGCGCGCGCCGCTGGCGGCGGCGAATCCGCTGGCGAAGCTGGGCGCGGCGGCGATCGTGATGTTCGTCCTCTTCCTGTCCACGGACGTCGTGACGCCGGTCGTCATCCTCTGCGCCATCGCGGTCGCCGTGCGCCTGTCGGGCATCCCGCCACGCGCGCTCGCGCTGCGCAGCTGGCCGCTGCTCGTCGCCGCGATCGGCGCGGCCGTCGTCAACGGCGTCTTCGGCGCCGGCGGGCCATCGCTGGTCACGGCGATCGCCACCGGGCTCCGGCTGGTGGCGATCGCCCTCGCGGGCATCGTCGCGTTCGTCACGATCGACCCGACCGATCTCGCGGACGCGCTCGTGCAGCACCTGCGCGCGCCGCCGCGATTCGCCGTGGGCGCGCTCGCGGCGTTCCGGCTGCTGCCGCTCTTCGCGGCCGAATGGGACACGATCGGACTCGCCCGGCGGGCGCGCGGCATCGACGATGGCGGCGGGTGGGCCGCGCGCGTCGCGTCGCTCCGCGAGCGCACGTTCACCCTGCTCGTCGCGGCCATCCGCCGCGGGGTACGGCTCGCGCTCGCGATGGATGCCCGCGGCTTCGCGGCCCTGACCTGCCGCACCGTCGCCCGGCCGCAGCCGTTCACCGGCCGCGATCGGCTCCTGGTGCTCGCCGCGTTCGCGATCGCGGCCGCGACGGTCGCCCTCGGCGTCGCGCTCGGAACCTGGCGGGGCCTGCTCCGCTAGAGCTCGAAGAACCTGGCCGGCCAGAGGAAGTACGTGGCCGGGCCAAGGTCCTCGAAGCCACGCTTCGTCAGGATCGGGCCGGAGGTGTGCAGGTCGGCGACGATCGTGGCGAAGGTGCAGCCTTCGCGGAACGCGTGCTCGGCGCGGAATGCGACGAGGGTCGAGTACACGCCGCGGCGGCGGTGCTCGGGCAGCGTCTCCGCGCCCCGCAGCTCGACGGCGCCGAGCTCGCGGTCGATGCGCCACCGGGCGGTCCCGGCGGGGTGCCCATCGAGGTAGGCGGTCGCGAGATGCCAGTCCCCACCAAGACGACGGACCCGTTCGTCGACCAGGTCCGCCGCGCGATCGTCGTCCCAATCGGGGTGATCGACCCGGATCGCCTCGCGCACTCCCGCTCGATCGCGCACCTCCTTCACCACCACGTCGCGATTCGTTCGCAAGCCGTCCAGCGGCAGCAAGGCCACGAGCATCTTCCCCTGGAGCTCGCGGATGAACCCCGCGGCCTCGAGTCGCTCCCCGATGGACGGAGGGCTGCTCGTATCCGCGACGAGCCACACGAACGCCTGGCGCCGCTTCCGAAACAGGTCGAGGACCTCGCCGATGCCGGCGTCCACCTGATCCGCGCTCCAGCGAGCCCAGTGCACGGTGCTCGACCAGGGATCCGTCACCAACGGTCCGATCCGGAGCAACAGGTCAGGCCGCGCGACGATGCCCTCGCCCTCGCCCTCGCGGCGGCGCAGCTGCTCGACCGTCGGCTGGAAGATCGAGCGTGCGGCATCCACCACGGAACGTCCCAGCGGCATGGCTACTTCAGCGTCAGCAGGTACCGCACGAGATCGTCGACGTCCTCCTGGCTCAGCCCGCGCGCGAGGCCGCGCGGCATCGTGTCGGGATAGCCCGGCACGATGTACGCGCCGGGATCGAGGATCGACTCGCGGATGTAGTCCTCGGCGCTCATGCCGGGCGTGCGGGTTTCCGCGACGCTCCCGATGTGCGTGAGCGGCGGCCCGACCGTGGCGCCGGACGTGCCGATCTGATGGCAGCTCGCGCAGTTCTTCTGTCGATACACCTGCGCGCCGCGCTCGATCGGGTCGCTCGCCCTCGGCTCCGCGCACGCGACCGCAAGCACGCCGGCCGCGAGCGCGAGCCCGAAAAGCCGCATCATCCGCGGGTGAACACTACGGCGAGCCTGCGCGGCGCGACGGTCGTCCTCGGCGATCGCGCGATCATCCGGGACCTCGACCTCGACCTCGGCCCCGGGATCACCGTGATCCGCGGCCCCAACGCCTCCGGCAAGACCACGTTGCTCCGCGCGATCGCGGGTCTGGTGCCGCTGGCCCGCGGGGAGCGCTCGGTGCCGGTGCCAACGCTCTTCCTCGGACAGCGCGCGCAGCTGCTTCGCGGTCTTTCGGCGCGCGACAACCTGCGCTTTCTCGCGGCGTTCCGGGGCGCACCCGCCGATCGAGTCGGACCGGCCCTGGCCGCCTGGGGCATCACGGCGCGCGACGCGACGCGGCCGGTCGAGACGCTCTCCGCGGGCCAGCGCCGGCGCGCGGCCCTCGCCCGGCTCGACGTGGAGCGCTGCGACCTCGTCCTGCTCGATGAGCCGTTCGGGGAGCTCGACGACGAGGCTTCCACGGCGCTCGCCCGGAGGATCCGCGGTCTCGCCGGCGAGCGGCGGACGATCGTCGTCGCGACGCACGGTCACCCGGAGCTCGACCCGAGCGCGAACCGCGTGGTGCGGCTCGCGTGACGCTGCGGCGCATCGGTCTCATCGCCCGTCGCGAGGCACGCGCCGAGCGCGGGCAGCCCGATGGGCTCGTGAGCGCGATCACGTTCGTGGCGGTCCTCATCCTGGTCGAGAGCCTCACCGTCGGGCCGCTCGCGGCCGGCCAGCCCGCCGTCGCCGCGGCCCTGTTCTGGATCGCGATGGCCTTCGCGGCGATCCTCGCGACGAGCCGATCGTTCGAGCGGGAGCTCGAGGACGACGCGCTCGACGCGCTCCTCGCCATCCCCGGGGGGCGCGACGCCGTCTACGCGGGCAAGGTCCTCGCGCTGACGGCGCTCATCGCGCTCGTCGCCCTCGTCGGCGGGGCGCTGTCGCTCGTGCTGCTGTCGCTCGACGTCGCGCTCCCCGGGCATCTGGCGATCGTCTCGATCGCCGGCGTGCTCGCGCTGCCGCCGGTGATCGTGCTCTTCGTCGTCCTCTCGCTACGGCTCCGATCGCGCGGCGCGCTCGTGCCGATCCTCGCCCTCCCGGTTCTCGTGCCGCAGCTCGTGGCGGCGACGAACGGCGCGGCCGCGGCGGCGTCCGGCGACGCGGCCGGAGCCCTCGGCTGGGCCGGATTGCTCGTCGCGTTCGCGTTGGTGTATTCAGTTCTCGGCCTTACCATCGTCCCTGCAGCACTCGAGTGATCAGGACGACCGCGAAGACCTCCTCGGCCCTGCGCGCGCGTCCCTTCCTGGGCGCGGCGAGCATCGTCGCGCTGTTCGTGGCCCTCTGGATGGCCCTCATCTGGTCGCCACCGGACGCGGCGATGGGCAACGTCGTCCGGATCCTTTACGTCCACGTCGCGAACGCCTGGCTGGCGTACCTCGCCTTCGTGGTCGTGTTCCTCGCGAGCGTCGCCTACCTCTGGACCAAGCGGCCGGTCTTCGACGCCGTCGCCGTCGCCTCGGCGGAGATCGGGGTCCTCTTCACCGGCCTGACCCTCGTGCTCGGTTCGATCTGGGCCCGTCCGACGTGGGGCGTCTGGTGGAGCTGGGAGCCGCGCGTGGTGACCACCGCCGTGATGTTCGCGATGTACGTCGGCTACCTGCTGCTCCGCAACCTCTCCGACGACCTCGAGCGCCGCGCGACCCGGGCCGCGATCCTCGGCATCGTGCTCGTCGTCGACGTGCCGATCGTGCACCTCTCCGTGACCTGGATGAACGCGCTGCATCAGCTCCCGAGCGTGCTCCGGCCGGACCTGTCGCCGACGCTCGATCCCTCGATGCTGGCGTCGCTCATCGCGATGACGATCGCGTTCACGTTCCTGTACGCGTACCTCATGACGGCACGCGTCGACATCGAGCGCCGGCGGCAGGCGCGCATCATGGCGGCGCGCGCATGAACATCGACAACCTCGCGTTCATCGC
>JAXDLF010000292.1:0-3639 GCA_034666765.1 Chloroflexota bacterium | reverse complement strand
ATCGCGCTTCGGGCGAACGGCGAGCCGCTCACGGCGGAGCACGGGCAACCGGCGCGGCTGGTGGTCCCGCGGCTCTACGCCTGGAAGAGCGCGAAGTGGCTCCGCGGCATCGAGTTCTCGGCCACCGACAAGCCGGGCTTCTGGGAGCGCAACGGCTATCACAACACCGGCGATCCCTGGAAAGAGGAGCGCTACTGGGGCGATTAGCCTCGGCTCACGGGCCTCACCAGGCCGCGCCCGGCTCGGGCGCGGGGGGCTGGTCGTAGTGCACGGTCATGAACTTCGTGAGTGACGCCGTGTCGACGGTCTGCAGGTTCAGCCGGTAGTCCCACGACGTCGCGGTGACCTTCGCGCCGGTCAGGCCGGTGTACGGCATCAGCAGCACCTTGGCGAACCGCGTCCGCGTGATGGTGTCGTTCACGAACTGCTTCAGCTGGGTCAGCTCGGTCGCGGAGAGCCCGTTGTAGACGATGACGATCCCGCCGTGCTCGAGGTTGTGGGTCGTCGCCTCGAACGGGACCGGGGTGTCGTAGACCCCGGCCTTGACCGGTGCCGCGGGCTGCGGCCAGTGCGAGCCGGACGTCGGCGGCAGGGCCGCGTACGTCACCGGCGTGCCCGCCGGGACGTGGCTGTTGCTCTGGTCGGTCTCGAGGACGCCGCGGGCCGGATCGTCCGCCGCGATGGGCGGCCCGGTTGGGACCGGCGAGGCCGACGCCGCCGGAGCGAGGCTCAGGACGCCGGCCTGCCGCAGGCCGAAGATCGCCACGAGCACGAGGACGACGACGCCCGCGCCGATGAGCAGGCCGCGGCCGCCGCCGCCCCCGCGGGACGGGTGGCCGCCGCGCTTCTCGCGCTGGCGCTTGCGAAGCTCTCGCTCGCGCCGCTCGCGGCGCGTGGTCACGGTCATCACATCGAGTTTACGGTCTCTAGACTCGAACGCATGAGCGTGCGGGTGCGATTCGCGCCGTCTCCGACCGGATCGCTGCACATCGGCAGCGTGCGCACGACGCTCTACAACTACTTCCTCGCGCGCCACGACCCCGACGGCACGCTCATCCTCCGGATCGAGGACACCGACCAGGAGCGCCTGGTCCCCGGCGCCATCGACGGCATCTACGACGGCCTCCACTGGTTCGGCATCAGCTGGGACGAGGGCCCCCGCGAGGGGGGACCGTACGCGCCATACGTGCAGTCTGAGCGCCTGCCCATGTACCAGGCGAGGGCCCGGGAGCTCGTGGACAAGGGCGCGGCGTACTTCTGCTTCTGCACGAAAGAGCGGCTCGCCCAGATGCGCGCGGCGCAGCAGGCCCGCGGCGAGATCACGCGCTACGACCGGCACTGCCGCGACATCGTGCCGGCCCAGGCGGCCGAGCGAGCGAAGGCCGAGCCGCACGTGATCCGGCTGAAGGTGCCCGAGGACGGCACGATCGCGATCGACGACCTCGTGTACGGCCACATCGAGTGGCCGCTGAGCTCGATCGAGGACCAGGTCCTCCTCAAGTCCGACGGCTTCCCCACCTATCAGCTCGCGGTCGTCATCGACGACCACGAGATGCGGATCGACCCGATCATCCGCGGCGAGGAGTGGCTGCCCTCGACCCCGAAGCATCTCCTCGTGTACCGGGCCTTCGGCTGGACCGTGCCGCCGCACGCGCACGTCCCGAACGTCCTCGGTCCGGACGGGAAGAAGCTCTCCAAGCGTCACGGTGCCACGCAGGTCGACGAGTTCATCCGCGCGGGCTATCTGCCCGAGGCGATGGTCAACTTCCTCGCCCTCATCGGCTGGTCACCCGGGACCGAGGAGGAGGTCTTCTCGATGGAGGACCTGGTGCGGCGGTTCCGCATCGACCAGGTGCAGAAGGCCGGCGGCAAATGGGACCGCGACCGGCTGAACTACTTCAACGGCCTGTGGATCCGCCGGCTTTCGGACGACGAGCTGTTGCGGCGGCTCGATCCGTTCCTGCCGCCCGAGTGGGATCGCGCGCGCGTCCGGCAGGTCGTGCCGCTCATCAAGGAGCGCATGACCACCCTGACCGAGGCGAAGGAGCTGATCGGCTTCCTCTTCGCGGAGAGGCTGGAGCTCGACCGGTCGATCCTCGTGCCGAAGAAGAAGGAGCCGCACGAGACCGTCACGGCGCTGAGCCGGTCGACCGTGGCCCTTCGCTTCCTCGAGCCGTTCACCGCCGAGCGCATCGAGCAGGCCATCGGAGCGGTCGCGGCGGACACCGGCTGGTCGGTCCGCGATCTCACGATCGCGATCCGCGCCGCCGTAACCGGCCGGAAGGTCGGACCGCCGCTCTACGAATCCATCGCGCTGCTCGGCAAGGACACGGTCCTCGAGCGGCTCGAAGCCGCGCAGGAGCTGCTGGCCGCCTAGCGGCCTAATCCCAGAAGCTGGACGCGGGGAGCTCGCGCTGGGGACGCGTGCGGCGCGCGCGCCCGGCCAGCGGCAGCACGGCGGTGAACGTCGCGCCGAGGCCCCGGCCGCGGCTCTCGACCTCGAGATCGCCGCCGTGCGCCTCCGCGATGAGCTTCGCGAGGTAGAGACCGAGACCCATGCCGGAGACGTTCGCGGTCCGCGCGTCGCGGATCCGGCCGTACCGGGTGAACAGGATCTTCATGTCGTCGGCGCTGAGCCCGACGCCGTGGTCGCGGACCGCCACGCGGGCCTCGTCGACGCCGGCCGACACCTTCACCATCACCCCGGCCGTGGGCGCCGAGAACTTGATCGCGTTCTGCAGCAGGTGGTCGAAGAGCTGGCGCAGCCGTTCCGGGTCGGCGTTCACCTGGACCGGCGTCGACGGCGTCACGATCGTGGCGCGGTCGTGCGGCACGCGCTGCTCGGTGATCTCGAGGACGAACGCGGCCAGGTCCACCGGCACGGTGGTGAGCGACATCCGGCGGGTATCCATCTGATCGAGCGTGAGGAGGTCGCTGGCCAGGCGGGTGAGGCCGCGCGCGTGGCGGCGGACCTGGTCGTACGCGGCCCCCTGGGCTCGATCGAGCGTCATCGGATCGGCCAGCAGCGGCACGGCGACGTCGATGCTCACGACGGACTCGCGGAGCTGGACGGCCAGGATCATCCGGGCCTGCTCGCGGCGAAGCTCCTCGAAGCGGATCGCGCGTTCGCGCTCGCGCGCCGCGGACACCGCGATCGCGACCCCCACGAGGCTGGAGCCGAGCACGAGCGCGCTGAGGCCGGTCGAGACCGTCTGCGACGCGGCGAACGCGACCGCCGCCCAGAGCACGCCCCCGACCAGGGCGACGGCGAGGCCGGCGCGCCGGTCGAGCCACCACGCGGCGGCGATGACGCAGAGGAACAGGATGGGCGCCGTCTCGACTCCGTCCGCCGACAGCCACTCGATCCCGACCGCGATCGCCGCGGCGATCGTGATCCCGAGCGCGAGGCCGATGCCGTGGGCCGGCGGGAGCCGCGGCGGCTCGAGGGCCGCGACGGGCGGAAAGTCTTCGGGTGCCGGCGGCCGTGGCGGGGCCGGAAGGTTCGTCTCGGTGGGGGCCGCGCGGAGCGACGTCACTCCCACGTGATCCCCACCCGGAGGATGGACGGGGCTGCCGGCGCGGCGGCGGGCGGCTTCGCGTGCTGGTGGTGCCGGCCCGAGTGCGCGCTCGCGACCGAGC
>JAXDLF010000291.1:0-3783 GCA_034666765.1 Chloroflexota bacterium | reverse complement strand
CTCATGAACAAGATCCGCAAGGCGCTCGAGCTCGGCGGGCCCACGTTCGTCCACACCCTCGACCCGTGCCCGAAGGGCTGGGACTACCACCCGCAGTACAGCCAGGAGCTCGGCCACCTCGCGGTGGAGACGGGCATCTGGCCGCTGTACGAGGTGATCGATGGCGTGTGCAACCTCACCGGCCCGACCCGGCAGATCGCCGAAGGCCGCAAGAAGCGCAAGCCGGTCTACGAATACCTGAAGCGCCAGGGCCGGTTCGCCCACTTCCTCGACGAGGATGTCGAGCACTTCCAGGCCACCGTCGACAAGATGTGGACCGAGTGGCTGATCCCGGGAGTGATCCCGTTCACCGTGCCGCAGAAGGACCAGACCCTGCTCCGGATCGACAAGAAGCCGCTCCACGAGGCCCAGAAGACCGCGTAGGCCACCAGCATCCCTTCCTGCGACGAGAGCCGGGCCCCCTCAGGGCCCGGCTCTTGGCTGGCTAGGATGGCGCGGATGCGCAGCCAGAGCGTCGCGGCCACCCGACCGTCCCGGCCATGGCTGGCGTTCATCGCCGGTGGCGCGATCGGCTTCGCGATCCTGCTCGTGACCCAAGCGTTGACCGAGACCCGCGTCGCCTTCGGACCGTGGGACCTGGGCGGGAACGGCGCGCTCGCGGTCCCGTTCATCGGCTTCCCGCTGGCGATCTACGGCGGCTGGACGTTCCTGGCCGACCGCTACGACGACCGCGACCTCCTCATCGGCATCGCGAGCTTCTCGACCGGGCTGATCCTCGGCTCGTTCCCATTCGGGCTGTTCTTCGCGCTGCCGATGGTCCTCATCACGGCGGCCGTGTACGTCACCTGGACCCGCGGTCGGTCGGTGAAACGCAGCGACCGGCTGCTCTGGATCGCATTCGCCGTGAGCGTCGTGCTCTCCGCCCTGCCGGCGCTCGGGCTGTTCGGCGCGGCGCTCCTGCCGGGCAGCCTGATCCTCCTCGCGGAAGACAAGTCCCCGGGCGTCCGGATCGCGCTCGGGTCGCTGCTGGTCGTCGCGACCGTCGTCGTGGTCTTCGGCGTGCCGGCGCTGCTCTTCGGGGCGTCGGGTCCGGCCAGCTAGCTCAGCTCGCGTACCTCGCGGGGTCCTTCTCGAACGTCTTCCGGCACCCGTTCGAGCAGAAGTAGTACGTCTGGCCGGCGTGGAGGGCCGTCCCGCCCGGTGGGTTCGCGGTGTCGACGTCCATCGCGCAGATCGGATCCTTCGCGGTTGCCATGGTCATCCCTCCTGGAAACGGAAATGAAAGAGGCCGGCATCGCTGCCGGCCTCCATGGTGCGCGCTGGACGCGGGCTATGCCGCGGGCTCGGCCTTCGGAGCGGGAGCCGCCGGCTGCGGCTGTGGAGCGACGGCCTGCGGAGCGGGCGCCCCGGACGGGCTGGGCGCGGCCTGCGGCGGACCCGCGGGCCGGAAGCCACCCGGAGCGCCGTAGCCACCGGGGCGGAAGGGCGGCCGGTCCGGCTTCGGCGGCGGCGGGCCGCCGGCCATGGCCCGGGCCTGCGGGCTCATGAGCGAGCGCACATGCTCGGCGGTGTACGGAAGCAGTGCCATGTGGCGCGCGCGCTTGAGCGCCGCGGTGAGCATCCGCTGGTGCTTGGCGCAGGTGCCGCTCTTGCGGCGGGGGTCGATCTTGCCGCGATCGCTGATGTAGCGCCGGATGCGGCCGACCTCTTTGAAGTCGATCTTCTGGACCTTGTCCACGCAGAACGCGCAGACCTTGCGGCGCGGGCGCCGCGGGCCGCCGTAGCGGGGACGGTCGCCGCCGCGGTCATCGCCACCGCGGTCGCGCGACCCACCGCCGGAGCGGGCGCCGTCACGACGCGGGCCGGAACGTTCCTGGCTCATCTTGTCTCCTTAGAACGGGATCTCGTCGGGATCGAACGTTCCCGACGCGCCCGCCGGGGCGTCCTGCTTGCCCGGCATCTCGCCGCCGCCCATGCCGCCTTCGCGGTCACGGCGGCCACCGAGCATCTGGAAGTCGTTGCAGCTGATGTCGAGGCTCGTCTTCTCGACGTTGTCCTTGTTCGTGTACGTCCGCGGGCTGAAGCGCCCGTCGACGAAGATCTGCTGGCCCTTCTGGATGTACTGCTGCGCGATCTCGGCCTGGCGGCCCCAGCAGCTGACGCGGTACCAGTCGGTCTGCTCCGAGCGCTCGCCGCCGCTGTTGGACACGCGGTTGACCGCGACCGAGAAGTCGCAGACGGGCTTGCCCTGCGGGGTCATGCGCATCTCCGGGTCACGCCCGACGTTGCCGATGATCTGGATCTTGGCCATCGATGCCATTGCTTCGTTCTCCTAGCTCTCGGTCAGGCCGAGAGCATGTGCAAAACTGGTGGTCATTCGTCGCGACGGATGACGATGTGGCGAAGGATGTCCTCGGTGAGCTTGATCGTGCGCTCGAATTCCCGCGCCTGCTCGGGCGGCAGCGTGAACTCGAGGACGCCGTACTGCCCATCGCGGTATTTGCCGATCTCGTAGGCGAGGCGCCGGCGGATCGGCGGCGTCACCTTCCCGACCTTGCCGCCGAGCGAACCGATGGACTGCTGGAGCCGCTCGCTCACGGCGGTCAGGCGCTCTTCGTCGGCCGTTGGCTGGACGAGGTACATGAGCTCGTATGGACGCATGCGGTGGTCCCACCTTCCTTTCCTGGGTCTGCCGCGAACGTCGTCGGGTCCCGTCAGTGGGGACGGGCTGCCCTGGTCCGGGGCGAAAAGGCGCCCCGGCCGTAGGCCAGGGCGGTCCTGCATAGTGTAGCCCGAGGCGAAGAGAGAGCACAACGATGGAGATCGGACGCGGTTTGCGCGATCTGAAGGCCGACGGCACACTCGAGTGCGAGGAGTGCGGGATGCCGATGTTCCCGTTCGTGCGCGGCAGTCGCGAAATCACGCTCGAGTGCGCGAATCACCACCACGCGGTCGCGCTCGCGCCGCTGGACGGGGCCACGACGCGCATGGTCGACAACTGGATCGCGAAGCGCGGCGCGCAGCTGCACGTCCAGCACGAGCGCTGGGGCACCGACGACGAGAAGGGACGGGACAAGCGTGACATCTGACCTGAGGCTCATCAAGAAGGACGCCCTCCAGCGCGACCCGAATCCGACGCCCGGGATGAGCCGCGCGCACGCCATCGCCGTCGACGGGCTCACCTCGGGCACGGCGAGCGTCGGCCCTGGCGTGATCAGCGGCTGGCATCACCACGGGACCCACGAGACCTCGATCCACGTGCTGCGCGGCACCCTGCACATGGAGTTCGCCGGCGGCGCGTTCGACGCGCGCGAGGGCGACTTCATCCACGTACCGGCCGGCGCCGTGCATCGCGAGTCGAATCCCGGGACCGAGCCGAACCTCGCGGTGTTTTCCCGCGCCGGCACCGGCCCCGTGACCGTCAACGTGGAGGCGCCCGCGAAGCGCTAGCGGCGGCGGCGCGGGTCGATACTTAGCGGTGCCCGTGTAGCCCAGTGGTAGAGGCGACTCCCTTAAGAGGAGTTCAGCGAGGGTTCGAATCCCTCCGCGGGCACTTTCGGCCACACTTTCCGCACAGCACATCGGAGGACGACGCTTTGGGCGCGAATCCCACTCGCTTCGTGATCATCGGCAATGGCGCGGCCGGCACGTATGCGGCGGAGCAGCTTCGCAAGGACGACGCGGCATGCGAGATCGTGATGATCGACGACGAGAAGTACACCCTCTACAACCGCGTGTCCCTCCCCCGCTATCTGAAGGGCGTGCTGCTCGAGCAGCGCGTGT
>JAXDLF010000290.1:0-2894 GCA_034666765.1 Chloroflexota bacterium | reverse complement strand
TGTCCGCGATCCTCGTGCTTCTGGTGAAGATCATCTTCCACGGCAGCACGCGCGACATCATGATCGCCGTCTGGACGGGGTTCGTCTGCGTGTTCCTCGTGCTGACCATCGTCGGTACCTCCATGCGCGGGCCCGGGATGGATATGTACGCGCCGTGGGCGCTACCCCAGACCCACCAGTGCTTCGCCCCGTGATCAGACCGCACGACGACGTCACCACCAGCAGCGGCGGCATCCTCCGTCGCATCAAGCGCCGGCAGCTGCTGCGGCTCGGGGTCCTCGGCGGCACGCTGCTCGCGCTCGGTGAGGTCAGCGCCATCCTCTATCCGTTCCTCAAGCCCAACAAGATCGTCGGCCTCGGGGCCCAGGTGCCGGTGGGCTCGAAAGAGTCGCTGCTGGCCCAGTTCGCCGCGACGCAGGACACCCCGATCCTCAACACCCAGGGGAAGTTCTTCCTCCTGCATCCGGCGGGCGGGATCATCGCCGCGTACCGCAAGTGCACGCACCTCGGCTGTTCGGTGCCGTACGTGCCGTCGGAGAATCGGTTCCACTGCCCGTGTCACGGCTCGCTCTACGAGAAGACGACCGCGGTCGTCGAAGGCGGGCCGGCACCGAAGCCGCTGCAGCTGTTCCACATCCAGGAGCAGAACGGGACGCTCGTCGTCAACACGAACCCGCTGCAGGTCATCGACCGGCAGAAGAACGAGTGGGACCCGTCGGTGATCGAGATCAAGGCATGACGATCGACATCAACGTCGTCCTCGCCGCGCTCAGCATCCTCCTCTTCGTCGGCCTGCTGGGGTTCTTCGCGTTCCTCATCAGCCACCAGAACGAGGTCGAGCCGGAGGAGCGGCCGGTCGAGGGCGTCGAGCTCATCCGCCAGCACTACGGCGCGGGGGAGACGATCGAGCAGCCCACCCCGTACTACGTCGCGCCGATCCCGAGCTCGCCGGATCCGCTGGAGATCGCCGGCAACCTCGACAAGAAGATCGTGCTCGGCGGATTCATGCTGTTCGCCGTCTTCGCGCTCGTCGGGGCGTACCTGTTCACGCTGCTCGTCGTGCGCGCGGACGCGAGCAGCCCGACGTGGCGTGACCGGGTCGCCGAGGAGCACCAGCTCGAGGCGGCGATCGTCCGAGGCCGGAACCTCTACGCGAACCTCTGCTTCGATTGCCACGGCAAGGAGGGCAAGGGCGACGTCGGCGTCGGCCTGCCGCTGAACAAGCCCGAGTTCAAGTACGACAACATCAAGTCGGATCCGGCGAAGGTCGCCGCGGTCGATTCGCTGCTCCTGCTCACGATCCAGCGCGGCCGGCCGAAGCCGCCGCCGGCCATCTCGATGCCCGCATGGGGACCGGAGGACGGCGGCCCGCTGAACGAGGAGCAGATCCGGCAGCTCATCGCGTTCATCGAGCATGCCCCGGACAAGGAATGGGCCGACGTCGTCACGGTGCGCCAGGAGCTGGGGCTCTCGACCGAGCCGAACCCGCCGAAGCCGGTCGTCGCGAGCAACGACCCGGTCGAGCGCGGCCGCCAGCTCACCGTCTCGTACTGCACGAGCTGCCACAGCTTCACGCCGGGCACGAACTCGACCCTCCCGGGCGCGCCGAACCTCGGCAAGTACGCGACCGAAGGCCCCTTCAGCGCCGAGCAGAAGGCCGCCAAGGCCAAGGCGCCGGCCGGGAGCGACCAGTGGATGATCGACTGGGAGGCGCACGCGCCGAAGATCAAGCCCGGGATCGCGATGCCGATCTTCGCGCAGGCCGAGGGCGGGCAGCTCTCGCCGGAGAACATCACCGACATCGTCGCCTACCTGAAGAGCCTGAAGTAGAGGTGCAGGGATGATCACCGAGATCGGCGAGGCCAACGAGTTCTACATGGTGGCGATCACGACGGTCATCCTCATCGCCACGCTCTACTTCCTCCAGAAGTGGTGGACCAACTACCGCTAGCCGAGACCGAGCGGCCGCGCCCGCATTTCCGCACGCTCAACCTGCTCGTCGGCCGCATCACCACGATCAAGCTCGCGTACTGGACCACCCTCACCCTCTGGGAGCTCTGGGGGCCGCGCGGCTGGTCGATCGCGTTCGCGGCGAGCGCATCGGCCGCCGCGATGGCCTGGGCGGCGTGGTCCGCGCGGCGCATCGACGCGCGTGCCGGCGGCATCGGGCGCTCGATCCCGACCGTCGCGACCGCGTTCGTCACGGCGTCGGTCGTCGCCGCGCCGGCGAGCCTCCCGCTGCTGCTGATCGAGCGGCAACGCTCGATCGAGGGCTGCGCGGGGCAGGTCACCTGCAACCCGATGGCGCTGTTCCTCTGGATCGCGGTGTTCGCGATCGGGTTCGTGGTCATCCCGGCGGTCTTCGCGCTCGCCCTGCGCCGCGCCGAGCCCGCCTAGCATTGCGGGTGTGAGCACGACCGCGGCCTCGTACGCGGCCGAGCTGCAGGCCCAGTACGAGAGCACGAGCGACCCGCGGCAGCTGCTCGCCTGGACCCTCGGCTGGCTGGCCGGATCGCTGCGGTTCAAGGGCGGGTCGATCGCGCGCCTCACCGGCGACGAGCTCGAGATCGTCGCGGCGTTCGGGCAGATCGATGAGGCCGCCCGGCGGGTGAAGCTCCGGCGGGGCGAGGGGATCGCCGGCAGCGTCGTCGCCACCGGCCAGGTCATCTACAACCCCGACATCGCGTCCCGCACGCCCGGTGACACCGCCGCGGCCGGCCGCGACGTCGGGACGAACCGGCTGATCCGGTCGTACCTGTGCGCGCCGCTGGTGAGCGGCGGGCAGGTCATCGGCGTCATGCAGATCGACAGCGACCGGACCGGTGCGTTCGATCCGGACGCCGTCAGGCTGTTCGGATCGGTGGCCGACGCGCTGTCCGCGTCCGAGGCACTCC
>JAXDLF010000289.1:0-3471 GCA_034666765.1 Chloroflexota bacterium | reverse complement strand
GAGCCGTACGCGAACCCGATGCGGTCCGAGATCTCCCGGTCGCGGAACAGCGCGGTCACCCCGTTGGCCAGCCGGAACGGCTGGTAGAGCAGCTGCGGGTGAACGAGCGCGCCGATGTCGTCGCGCTCGAACGTGATGTTCGCGGATCGGCCCAGCACGCCCTCGTCGGAGGCGAACCACTCGATCCGCGCACGCTTGATCGCGTCGGCGGCCTCCGGAGAGATCGCGCCCTCCGACGGCCACACGCCGCGCGGCTTCACGCCGAACCCGCGCACGTGCGAGACGACGGCCTCCTCCAGCTGGTAGAGGGCGTCGTCGGGGTACGCGAACGGCGGATCGGGCAGCAGCCCGTGCGGGTCGCTCCGCCGCGCGGACGCGTTGTCGATGATGAGCGGGAGGATCGGGTGGTAGTAGGGCGTGGTGAGGATCTCGATACGCCCATCCCGCTCCAGGCTGCGATAGAGATGCGGCGCCCCCGAGGCCATGAACCGCTGCCGGCCGATGACGTAGTGGACGTCCTCGCGGGTGAAGCGGCGCGCCCGATCGCGCAGGTCCCGGAGGCGCTCGTCGCCGGCGATGTCGTCCGGATCGATCCAGGCGAGATTGAACCAGAGCGCAAGGTCGACGAAGTAGTCGTCCGCGAGGAGCTCCGGCCGGCCGTTCGCGGCGAGCGCGAGCTGCAGCAGCCGGCGGTACTCGTCGTGCTGCGCGATCACGTTCCCGTGGTGGATGGAGAAGAAGCGCGCGAGCATGTGGTCCCGCTCCTCCGGGGTGAGCGTGCCCTCGACCGTCCGCATCGTCACGCGGGTGTCCTCGTCGTCGGCGCCGCGCGCGTAGTCCTCGAGCTGGTCGCGCAGCGACGGGACCATCGTGAAGTTCACCTTGACCCGCGGGAACTCGTTCAGCAGGCGCGCCATGTGGAGGTAGTCCTTGGAGGCATGGAGCCGCACCCAGGGCAGCACGAACTCGCTCGTCTGCGGATGCTTGTAGTAGGGCTGGTGCATGTGCCAGATGATCGCGACGGCGAGCTTCCCGTTCACTTCGCGCGCGCCGCCTCATCCAGACGAGCCCGCACGAACGCGGGGTCGAGCGCGACCAGCATCCACGCCGCGCGGGGACCGACCGGACGTCCGATGAACGCGTAGTAGAGCGCCTCGAACGCCGCCTTGGTCACCTTTCCCTCCGGGGTGACCAGGCCGACCTCCTTCGCGATCTCGTAGAGGCGCTCCTGCATCAGCTCCGGCTCGGTGATCCGGCCGACCTCATCCTTCGCCTTCGCCAGGAAGGCCCGCTGCGGCGCGGTCAGGGTCGCGGCCGCCGCCGGCAGCGTTGGCCCCACGGCGAACCGGGCGTCGTCGGGCGCCCACCGCTCGAGCCAGATCTTCGCGAGGGCGATCCGCTTGTCCAGGTCCCGGGTCTCGGCCTCGGTGAGCGGCGCCTTCTTGCGCTTGGCCGCCTCGGCGTGCGGCTCGATGCTCGGGATCTGCAGCCAATCGGCGACCGTCCCGAAGCGCACGCGGAACACGATGGGCGGGGCGTCCTCGGTCACCTGGGAGAGCTTCCAGATCTTGCCGAAGTCGCTGCGCGGATCCTCCAGAAACGCGTCCGCGCAACGGTCGTACTCGTCGTACAACCGCGGCAGGGTGTTGCCCGCGGGGTCGAACTCCACCGCTCGCTTGGGGTGGGTCCGCAGCATCAGGAACCGCACGATCTCGCCGGGGTAGAGCTCGACGAGCTCCACCGCGGACGCGCCGACCCCCTTGGAGGTCGACATCTTCTTGCCGCCGATGTTGAAGAACTCGTGCTGCAGGCCGGCGGGCGGCTCGCGCTTCCAGATCGCTCGGTAGAGCTCGTTCGCGCGGTCGCGGGAGCCACCCGCGGTGAGGAGGTCCTTGCCGCCCTCCTCGTAGGTGACGTTGAAGTAGTCCCACATCGCGCACCACTGGAGGTTCCACGGGAGCTTGGCGTTCCCCTTGAACGGCGAGACGCGGCCGCGATGGCCGCAGCCCTCGGCCCAGCTCACGTAATCCTTGCGGCACTCGTAGGCGACCGTCTCGCCGTCGAACTCCGTCGCGTGGGTGGTCCCGATCCGGCCGCAGCTCTCGCAGATCACCCAGACCGGCAGCCAGCTCGGGTCCTTCCGGACATTCGAGACCTCGGCGTAGACGCGCCGCACGACATCGGCGTTGCGCAGCACGAGCGCGATCTCGTGGTCGAGCTTCCCCGACCCGTAGAGATCGCGGAGCCAATGGATCTCCTGCGGATGGATGCCAACGCGCTCGAAGGTCGAGAGGAAGCGCTCGGCGTGGTAACGCGCGTAATCCTTGTCGGGGTCGGGCGACGGGATCTTGAAGAATGGCTTGCCCATGTGCTCGGCCATGCCGGCCTGCTGCTTCATCGACTGCGAGTCCATCGGATCGAAATCGTCGATGGTGAACACGTAGCGCACGTCGAGGCCGTGCTGCCGGAACGCGCGGTACAGCGCGTCCGTGATGACCGGACCGCGGAGCGCCGAGATCGGTACCGGGCCGGACGGCGTCTTCGAGTCGCGGATGACATGGGGGACGTCGCGCGGCAACGACGCCGCGACCGCGTCGGCCCAGAAGAGCTCCCGATCGGTCGGCGGCTGCGTCATCTGCCTATGAAAGCGTCATCGCCTCAACGGACGGCGACGATCTTCAGCTCCACCTCGCCGCGCGGCACCGAGGCCCGGACGAGATCACCCTTCTTGTGGCCGATGAGGGCCTTGCCGACCGGCGACTCGTTGCTGATGCGGCCCTCGGCCGGCGCGGCCTCGGCCGAGCCGACGATGACGTACTGATCGCGCTCGCCGTCCTGCTCGATGGTGACGTGGCTGCCGATCTCGACGATGTCGTGGTGCTCGTTCTCGTCGATGATCGCGGCGTTCTTCACCATCTGCTCGAGCGTCTGGATCCGGCCCTCGAGGAAGGCCTGGTCGTTCTTCGCCTGCTCGAGCTCGGAGTTCTCCGAGTAGTCCCCGAACTGCATGGCCGCGTGGATGCGCTCGGCGACCTCCTGCCGCTTCGAGTTGCGGAGCTCCACGAGCTCGGCCTCGAGCTTCTTCAGTCCGTCCGCCGAGATCGGGACCGGTTTGTCCGGGCTCATGAGCTGCCTCCGAAATGCGTCGCGGCTCCAAAAAAAGAACACTGAAGGCCGCCTTGGCCCTCAGCGCTCCGCCACGTACGGTTGGTCTTGTGGGGAAATCATACACGGTCAGCGCCCGGCTTTTGGCCCATTACCGCCGAACCGCGCGGGATCTGCCGTGGCGCCGGACGCGCGACCCCTACGAGGTGCTGGTCTCCGAGGTCATGCTCCAGCAGACCCAGGCGTCGCGCGTGACGCCCGCGTTCGACCGTTTCGTGCTCCGCTTCCCGACGCTGCGGGCGCTGGCCGCCGCGCCGCTGGGCGCCGTGCTTCGCGAATGGTCGGGGCTCGGCTACAACCGCCGCG
>JAXDLF010000288.1:0-4941 GCA_034666765.1 Chloroflexota bacterium | reverse complement strand
AGCCGCTCCAGCATCGTCACGCCGAACTGGCGGCCGATGACCGCGGCGACGCGCAGCGTCCGCTTCGTCTCGGGCGACAGGCGGTCGATGCGCGCGAGGAGCAGGCCCTGCAACGTGTCCGGGATCTCGACGTCGGCGACGCGCGCCGTCGCCACCCAGCGATCGTCGCGGCGCTCGATCGCGCCGCGGTCGATGAGCATGCGGATGACCTCCTCGACGAAGAACGGGTTGCCCTCGGCCTTCGACAGGATGTGGTCGCGCGTCTGCTGCGGCAGCGACTCGACCCGCAGGAGGTTCGCGACGAGCGTCCGGGTGTCGTCGGCCGACAGCGGGTCCAGCTTCAGCTCGATGAGCGCGTCCCCGAAGAGATCGCGGACCCCGGACACCAGCCGCCAGCCCTCGCTCTCGCGATCCAGGCGCGACGTCGCGACGATGAACAGCGGCAGCTCGTTCGCGAGCGGCACGATCTGCTGGAAGACGTCGATCGATGCCGCGTCCGCCCAGTGCAGGTCCTCGCAGGCGAGGACGACCGGGCCGCTCCGGCACAGCGCGCGGACGAGGCCGACGAGCGACGACACGTACCGCTTCACGGTCTCGAGCTCGAGCGCCGAGACGCGCGCCCGGTCCTCCGGCGCGAGCTCGATCGAGAGGAGGTGGCCGAGGAAGGTGTACGGGTCGGACCAGGCGTCGCCGAAGAGGGCCCGGGTCCGCTCCTCCAACGCGGCGCGCACCTCCGGCTCGTCGGCGCCGGGCGCGACGCCGATGCACGAGCGCACGAGATCGAGGACCAGGTGGTACGGCAGCGTGCGCCCGTACGACAGGCAGCGCGCCTCGATCCAGCGCGCCGACGGATCCGTCGCCTCGACGTGGGCCCGGAGCTCCGCCAGGAGCCGGCTCTTCCCGATGCCCGGCTCGCCGAGGATCGAGGCCACCCGGCCCTGGCGCGCGCGGACGATCGTGAACGCGCCGCGCAGCCGCTCGAGCTGCGCGTCCCGGCCGATCATCGTCGAGCGCACGTCGTCGCCCAGGCCGCGCGCGCTCACGGCGCCGCGGCGCAGCCCGGTCACCTGGTACGCCTGCACCGCCTCGGTCTTGCCCTTGAGCTCGAGCCGGCCGGCATCGGTCGTCTCGACCAGCGGCGCGACGAACTTCCGGGTGGCCGCGGTGATGAGGACCCCGCCCGCCGGCGCGGCCGACTGCATCCGCGCGGCCACGTTCACCGCGTCGCCCATCGCGGTGTACTCGCGCGCGATGTCGTTCCCGACCATCCCGACGACGACCGGGCCGGTGTTGATCCCGACGCGCACCCGGAGGTCGACCCCGTGCTGCGCGTTGGCGTCCGCGGATTCGATCTCGCGGACCATGTCGAGGCCGCACCGCACGGCCCGCTCGGGATCGTCCTCATGGGCGACCGGCGCGCCGAAGAACACGAGCACGCCGTCGCCCATGAGCCGCGCGACCGTGCCGTCATATCGGGCGGCCACGGCGTTCAGCCTCGCGAAGGCGTGCCCGACGATGACGGTCCAGTCCTCGGGGTCCAGCTTCTCGACGATCGAGGTCGACCCGACGATGTCGGCGAACAGGATCGTGAGCGGCCGGCGCTCGCTGGTTGCCGCCCGCCCGGAGGTCGCGCTGGGACCGCGTTCCGGCACGCCCGGGATGCTAGTCCGCTAGACCTCCACGTCGATCCGGTAGATCTCGTCCGTCGGGTGGCCCGACTTCTTGTGTACCCGCATCACCGCGTCGGCATCCGGACCGGTCGACAGGCAGAAGACCTTGCCGCTCGCCGGGTCGAGCCACGCGCGCTCGAAGTGCACGCCTTCGGCCTTCCCGTTGTCGAGGTCGCGCTGATGCGCAGCCGCGAGCTGCTCCTTGGTCACGCCCTTGAACCCGTCGTGGACATCCATGAATGACGCCATGCCCAACACCTCCTCGTGAATCGAGGTGATGTTATGACGCGGCGCGGGAGCTCGCGCTAGTTGCTCGGCACGCTCCAGTCCTTCGGGACCATGTGGACCCAGGTCTGGCCGGGCGAGAGCAGGATCGGCTCGCCGCTCTGGCTGACGAACTGCCACGCGTCCATCACCGAGTTGCGGGCCCACGTGCCGTCCTGGCGGCGGCCGTCACGGAAGATCGACACCTTGCCCGAGCCGGTGGTGCGGACGTTCACGCCGAGCGAGCCGAGGTTGTCCTCGACGATCGCCGTCGTCACGACGTCGGTGTAGACGACGACGATGTTCCGCGCGGCGATCGCGGTGTTGTAGTACGCGTCGACCTCGCGGACGTCGCGGCCGAGGTTCGGGTCGAACTGGAAGCGCGCGTACGACCGGGTGCCGGCGTCGTACACGTAGCGGGCCTGGTTCTGATGCCGGTAGGGGATCGTGATCGCGGTGGCGGTCACCGATCCGTAGAAGCCGCCGGCCCAGCCGACGTGGTTCACCGAATCGAGGAAGCCCCACGTCGGGATGGTCACCGGCGCGCCGCCGCCGGCGCGGTTCGTCGCGTCACGGAGACCCTGCGAGGTCGTGTACTCGTTGTACGGGCTGCTCCGCCGATTGCCCGCGTCGTCGGCATCCACGCGGAAGTACGCGGGGCCCGCGTAGGGCAGGTTCGCGTTGAGATCGATGTACTTGCCGGCGGCGGCATCCTCGGCGATGAACTTCGTCTCGTCGATGGTCGCTCCGGAGTAGGCGAGCGCCCCGCGGACCATCGGCGTGATCTCGCGGTCCGAGAGCCGCGCCGAACGGACCGACCCGATCTTCGCCGGATCCTGCGAGTGGAAGATCGCCTCGTAACGCGTGATGTCGGCCTCGACGAGGGTCTCGAAGATGATGTCGGCCTTGCTCGTGCCGCTGTGCGGCCGGGCGGCCGGGGCGTTGTCGATGCGTACGTTGAGCGCGCGGCGCGCCACGTTCGGCTGGCCGGGGCCCATCTGCATGCCGTTCAGCGGCCAGCAGGTCTGGCACTGCGCGCGGGCGGACGGTCCGGGCTTGCTCCCATCGGGATAGAGGACGGTGACGACCCAGTAGACCCCGATGTCCTCCATCCACTGCGCGCCCTCGATGACCGGGCGGAGGCCGACGGCGTAGACGCCCGGCGCCTGCGGCGCCTTCACGGTGAACTGGAACCAGGCCACCTGGCCCGGGCCGACGTAGTCGGCCGGCTGCGCGGCGAGGCGGTTGAAGCGGGGCCAGCCGGTCGCGGGCGATCCGCCCTGGCCGTCGCCGCCGAGGATGCTCACCTGGTCGATGCCCGGCTCGGGGCCGTTCGTCCCGAGGAAGGCGGCCTGGCCCATCCGGCCGAGGACCCAGCCGTTCGAGCCGGTGTTGTAGAAGGCGACGGTCGCGGTCATGGTGTCGCCGATGCAGAGGGCCATGTACCCGGACTGGCCGTACCAGGTGGCGTGGTAGCCGGGCAGGCCCTGGGGGAGCGTCGTGGTCGCCGGCGGCGCGATGCCCGGACCGACGGTCGAGGTGCAGGTCGCCGTGTTCGCGGCGGCCGGGGCCCCGAACGTCAACAGCATGGCCACGACGATGGCCATCGCGTTACAAACGGACCACAGTCCTCGCTTCATGTGAACCCTTCCCTCATCGCGCCTACGGCAAGAACGAGGTTACGGCGTGCTCGTCACGCTCCACGTCGGATATATGAAATGGATCCACGATTGACCCGGCTCGAGGAGCAGCGGCTTGCCGGCGCCGTCGAAGAAGGTGAACTGGTCGAGGACCCCGTCGCGCTTCCAGGTCCCGTCGACCCGCAGGCCGTCCCGGAAGACGGAGACCGGTCCGCCGCCGGTCATCCGGTAGTCGAGGCCGCGGGAGCCGAGGGAGTCTTCGACGACGCTCGTGGTCCAGATGTCGGTGGTCATGACGATCACGTTCTTCGCCAGGATCGGGCCGCTGCCGTCGCCGTCGATGGTCTGCACGCCCCCCTGCGACCGGCGGAAGCCGTTCGCGGCCGCGTCCCAGGTGAAGGTCGTCGCCCAGATGGTCTGGAACGGGATGGTCAGGGTCTTCGTCGCCCGCCCCGCGGTGAAGCCGCCGGCCGTGGCGTCGGTGTTGCCCGGCGGGAGGAAGGAGAACGACGGAACGTCGACCGCGGCCGAGCCGCCCGGGACACGGTTCACGGCCTCGCGCGCCGCGGGCGTGCCGCTGAACTCGTTGTTCGGCGCGGGGCGGAAGTTGACCCGGTAGTACGGCCGGATATCGCGCTCGGCGTCGACCGAGATCATGTTGCCGTCCTTGATCGACTGCGTCACCGCGTCGCGCTCCTCGATCGTCGAGCCGGACGAGACGAGCGCGCCACGCAGGAGCTGGGTGATGTGGAGGTCGCTGAACCGGTAGCTGCGCAGCGGGCCGATCACATCCGCGTCCTTCGAGTGGAAGATCGTCGAGAACCGCGTCACGCCACCCTCGACGATCATCTCGAACACGACGTCGGCCTTGTTGAGGCCGTACTGCGGACGCGCATTCGGGTCATTCGGCATCCGGACGTTGAGCGGCCGCCGTCCGAGCGACGCATCCGCCGCGGCGAGCTGGCCGGTGAGCGGCCAGTACTTCGGCTTCGGGGTGGGTGTGGGGGTCGGAGGGGGTGTCGGCGACGCGGTCTGGGTCGCGACCGCCACCGGGTTCGGGCTCGGCGAGGTCCCGGCCGTCCCGCCGCCGCAGGCGCCGGCGATGATCGCGCAAACGAAGAGAGCAACTGTCGCGTTCCGCGCCAGCTTTGGTGTCATGAGTCCCTCAATCGTACAGCCCATGCCCCGGCAGGGAACCGCGCGGCGTGTCGTCGGCACGTGGCGCGCGAACAGCGTCACGTCGCGCGGCGACGCGACGCCGACCGTCGTCATCGACGTCGGCGGCGGGTCGACGGAGCTCGTGGTGGGCAGCGGCGACGAGGTGAGCTTCCACGTCTCGACCCAGGCCGGCGTCGTGCGTCACACCG
>JAXDLF010000287.1:0-3295 GCA_034666765.1 Chloroflexota bacterium | reverse complement strand
GGTCGGCCCGCGACGGCGTCGAGCACGTGAACATCAACCTGCTCACCCTCGGCGAGCGGGTCATCGGCATCGAGATCGCGAAAGCCATCGTCGACGCATACCTGGGCGCAACGGTCCAGGGCGGCCGGCACGAGCGCCGGCGAAAGCAGATCGAAGACCTTGAACACGTGAGGACCGGGAGGGCATGAGCGAGAAGCGGCTCCGCCGCGACGAGCGAATTCCACCAGCCCTGCGCACTCGACGAGGGGTGGCGGCGATAGCCGGCACCCGAGACGATTGGAGAGAGGCATGAGCGAGATCGAACGCGTCGACCCCGAGATCTTCCAGGCGATCGAGGGCGAGCGCCGCCGGCAGGTCGAGAAGATCGAGCTCATCGCCTCGGAGAACTACACCAGTCAGGCCGTGCTGGACGCGGTCGGAAGCGTGCTCACGAACAAATACGCCGAGGGGTACCCCGGGCATCGGTACTACGGCGGCTGCGAGTGGGTGGACGTGGCGGAGTCGCTCGCCATCGAACGAGCGAAGGCCCTCTTCGGCGCGGAGCACGCGAACGTCCAGCCGCATGCCGGCGCGCAGGCGAACATGGCCGCGTACGCCGCGGTCATCAAGCCCGGCGACGTCGTGCTCGGCATGGCCCTGGACCAGGGCGGTCACCTCACCCACGGCTCGCCGGTGAACTTCTCGGCGCAGCTCTACACGTTCGTGCCGTACGGCGTGAAGCGCGACGACGAGACCATCGACTACGAGGCCCTCGAGATGCTCGCGACGGAGCACCGGCCAAAGCTCATCGTCGCGGGCGCGACGGCGTATCCCCGCTTCTTCGACTTCGCGCGGCTGCGCGCCATCGCCGACGGCGTCGGCGCCCTCCTCATGGTCGACATGGCCCACTTCGCCGGCCTCGTCGCGGCGGGGGAGCATCCGAACCCGGTGCCGCACGCGCAGATCGTCACGACCACGACGCACAAGACGCTGCGCGGCCCGCGCGGCGGGATGATCCTCTGCACCGAGCAGTACGCGAAGGCGGTGGACAAGGCCGTCTTCCCGTATTCGCAGGGTGGTCCGCTCATGCACGTCATCGCCGGGAAGGCCGTCGCGCTGAAAGAAGCCGCGACCCCGGAGTTCAAGACCTACGCGAAGCAGATCCGGGCGAATGCGCGGACGCTCGCCGCGGCGCTCGCCACGGCGGGGCTCCGGGTCGTGTCGGGCGGTACCGACAACCACCTCATGCTCGTGGACGTGCGGCCGATGAGCCTCACCGGGAAGCAGGCCGAGAAGCTCCTCGACGCGGTCGGGATCACCGTGAACAAGAACACCATCCCGTACGACCCCCAGAAGCCGGGCACCGCGTCCGGCATCCGCGTGGGCACGCCCGCGATCACCACGCGCGGGATGCGCGAGGCCGAGATGGAGCGCATCGGCGCCCTGATCGCGCGCGCGCTGCGCGAGGCGAAGGACGAGACCATCGCGAAGCAGATCGCCGACGAGGTCCTCGACCTCACCCGGCGATTCCCGGTACCGGGTATCAGCCCGATCAGCCGGGAGCCGGCCCGAGCCTGACCGCCCAGCTGCACGTCTCGACCCACCCGCTCGTGCGGGAAAAGGCGACGCGGCTTCGCGACGAGCGGACCCCGCCGCCCGAGTTCCGACGGCTGGTCCACGAGATCGCCCTGCTCGTCCTGTACGAGGCGACCGCCGACCTCGGGACCGTTCCGGCGGACGTGCGGACCCCGCTCGCGCCGTATACCGGCGCACGCCTGAGCCAGACGATCGGTTTGGTGCCGGTCTTGCGAGCGGGGATCGGCATGGTCGAGGCCGCGCTCCAGCTGATCCCCGAGGCCCAGGTGTGGCACATCGGATTGTTCCGCGACGAGCAGACCCTGCGACCGATCGAGTACTACAACAAGCTGCCGTCGGCGGCGACGGCGCAGGTCTGCCTGGTCCTCGACCCGATGCTCGCGACCGGCGGCTCGTCGGTCGCCACGATCGAGATCCTCAAGCGGTGGGGCGCGCGGCACGTCAAGTACGTCGGCCTCATCGCCGCGCCCGAGGGCGTGAAGGCCCTGAGTGACGCGCATCCCGACGTTCCGATCCACGTCGCGTCCCTCGACGAGCGGCTCAACGAGAAGGGCTACATCCTCCCGGGGCTCGGCGACGCGGGCGACCGCCAGTTCGGCACGAGCTGATGGCGACGATCCTCACCGCGGTCGGCTCGTCCACGCTCCTGCTGTTCGTCGGCTCGACGGTCCTCGCCTTCGTGCTGGCGATGCTGCTCACGCCGCTCGTGGGCGCGCTCGCGCGGCGGCTTGGATTCATGGACCTGCCCGGCGGCCGGCGGCGGCACCCCGAGCCGATCCCGCGCATCGGCGGCCTCGGGATCGCCATCGCGTTCGGCCTGGCGATCTTCACGTTCTGGCTGGTGGACCGCTTGAACGGCCACCCGTTCCTCATCCCCGAGGAGGTCCGCACGCCGCGGTTCACGCTCACGGCGATGGCGGCGTTCCTTGGCCTCGCCGTCGGCCTGCTCGACGATGCGCTCGACCTGCGGGCCCGGTGGCAGATGCTCGGCTACTTCGCGATCGCCGCGATCATCGTCGCCGCGGGGATCCGGATCGACTTCATCAACGACCCGCGCGGGGACGGCCTCATCCAGCTCGCGCCGCCCATCGCGGTCGGCTTCACCGTCTTCTGGATCGTCGGGATGAACAACGCCCTGAACTTCATCGACGGCCTCGACGGCCTCGCGGCCGGCGTCGCGTGCATCGCCGCCGTCGCGCTGGGCGCGACCGCGCTCCTGCCGACGGTGAACGAGCCGTTCGTGGCGTGGATGAACTTCACGCTCGCCGGCGCCATCGGCGGCTTCCTCGTCTTCAACGTCCACCCGGCGAAGGTGTTCCTCGGCACGACCGGCGTCGCGTTCGTGGGCACGATGCTCGCGGTGCTCTCGATCTTCGGCACGGCGAAGGTCGCGGCCGCGCTGCTCGTGCTCGGCGTGCCGATCATCGACACCTTCTACGTGATCATTCGCCGCCTCGTGAGCGGGCAGGCTCCGTTCGCGCCCGACCGCGGCCACTTCCACCACAAGCTGCTCGACGTCGGCCTGTCTCACCGCCAGGCGGTGCTGCTCATCTACGCGATCACCCTTGGCCTGGGCGCGCTTGCGTTCGTCTCGAGCGGCCGCGCGCAGATCTACTCGTTCGTCGGACTGCTCGTCGTGTTCGGTGTCGCCGTCCTGGCCCTCTCGCAGCGCAGCGCGAAGGCCGAGGAGCTCGATCCGAGCCTGTACCCGGAGAAGTAG
>JAXDLF010000286.1:0-4158 GCA_034666765.1 Chloroflexota bacterium | reverse complement strand
GTCGGAGAGCCGGACCGAGCGGACGCCGCCGGTGTTGTCCACGAAGACCACGCGGTTGCCGGCCGCGGCGAAGCGGTAGGTGATCTCCTGATGGGCCTGCCACACGTAATCCCAGTCGAGTCCGGAGAGGCACACGATGCTCGCCCCGCGAAGCGGAAGCGTCGCCGACTGCGACGAGGAGACCGGCGCGGCGTGACCGCGCTGGCGGCGTCCGAGCAGCGCGCCCCAGCCGAACCGGGTGTGGATGCGATACGCGACGACCGAGACGATCCCGCCGGCGATGAACGCGGCGCTCGCCGCGATGGCCGCGCCCTCCGCCCCGAGGCGCGGGATGAGCAGCAGGTCCAGGACGATCCCGACGACCAGCGAGACGAGGGCCGCGAGTGACGACAGGCCCGGGGCCGACGCGCCGAGGAGCGACGCCGAGAACACCCGCATCACCGCGAATCCGAGCGCGCCCGGCAGCAACAGCAGGAACGGCCCGATCGAGGCGGCGAACGCCGGACCGAAGATGACCGGCAGGAGTGGCGGTCCGGCGACCCCGGCCAGGAGGACGCTGATCACCGTCGCGACGAGGAGGAGCTGGAGGGCCCGCAGGGTGCGCTCGACGCGCTCGCGCGGCCGGCTCCCGGCGATGATCGGCGGCAGGGCGGTGGCCACCGCGGTCGGCAGGAGCAGCAGCGTCTCCGACAGGTTCACCGCGACGGCGTAGATGCCGAGCGTCGCGCGGCTGGCGATGAATCCCATGAGGATCTGGTCGACCCGGAAGTTCAGGAAGAGGGCCAGGCTGCCGACCCAGAGCCGCAGGCCGAAGCGGAGCGAGCTGCCGAGGAGCGGCAGGTCCAGCCGGCCGAGGCCGGCCCGGGAGATCGACGCCGCGATCCCGTACGAGCCGGCGACGACCTGCCCGACGATCCAGGCCATCGCGACGTGCGTGACGTCCAGCTGGAGCGATTCGGTGAGGACCACGATGACCGCGGCGTAGAGCCACGGCCACGTCACGATGACCGCGGCCCGCTGCGGGACGGCACCGACGCCCTGCAGGAAGTGCTCGGCCGCGGTCATCACCGCGTTCGAGCAGATCGCCGCGACGAGCAGCGCGAGCTCGAACGGGCCGATGCCCGCCGGCCGCAGCTGACCCAGGAGCTGGAGGCCGAGGACCGTCACCAGCCCCATGACCAGGGAGCTCGCGGCGGAGAACGCGAGCAGGTTCGTGAGCAGCGGGCGGCGCTGCCCGCGGTCGGTCGCGAGGACCATCGTCGCCTCGGGCAGGCCGAAGGTCGCGATCCGGGCGACGACCTGTGCCGAGACGAGGAGGAAGGCCGCGGTGCCGCGGCCCTCCGGGCCGAGGGCCCGGGCGACGAGCAGCACCGAGACGAACAGGCCGGTGTTGCCGATGAGCTGAGCCAAAAAGAGCAGCCCGCTCCCACCGGCGAGCGAGTAGGAGGCGCCGCCGCCGATCTGCGCGGGGCGCGCTTGGTTCAGGACGTCGCAGCCTCGGTCGGGGTGCCCGTGCTCCGCCGGCCGTGCCACGCGTCGATCGCGAGCGGCACGGCGAGGACGACCCAGAAGTGGCGCCAGTGGAGGATGTCGATGAAGAACCCGTAGGTGGCGAACCCGATGACGCAGGCGCTCCACGCGACGGTGAGCAGGTCCGGCCGGCGGATCAGGCGGATCGATGCCCAGAGCAGCAGCACGAGCGCGACGAGGCTGAGCGGTCCGAGCTCCACGAGCGTCCGCAGGTAGGTCTCGTGACTGGGCTGGCCGATGATCCCGTCGTATTGACCGGGCCCGATGCCGAACGAGAGCGGATGGGCGAGGAACTCCTTGAGCCCGGCGAGCTGGCCTTCGAACCGCTGCGCGTCGTACAGCTGGGCGCCGAGACTGAGCCGCTCCTCCGCGATGCTCGACCCGGGCCGCGAGATGAAGATGACGAGTCCGATGAAGCCCGCGACGAGGATGCCGGCCGAGGTCGCGAACGCCCCCCGCCACCGCCGGAGCGCGGAGACGGCGGCGAGGACGAGGAGTGCCGCGACGAGCACGATGATCGCGCCGCGCGACAGCGAGGCCGGGATCGAGATCACCGCGAGCACGAACGCGACGGCGCGCAGGGCCCACGGCAGCGCCGGCCGCCCCGCGGTCAGCAGGACGACCGCCGGGACGGCGAACGGTCCGAAGACGTTGGGATCCTTGAACAGGCCCTCGACGCGGAACTGGTCCATCCGCAGCCCGGCCGCGATCGGCAGCGGCGCCATCGCGATGAGCGTCTCGACGCCGAGGATCACCGCGGCCAGGACGTACGCGCCGCCGGCGTGACGCGGGTCGCGCGAGGCCAGCTGGAAGACCACGTACGCGATCGCCATGACGAGGAACGTCGCCGCCGTGAACCGCTCCGCGGTCCCGCGGTCCGCCGCGATGAGCAGCCCCGGAATGTGGACGAGCACCAGGAGCACGAACGCGACGGTCACCATCCGGGGTGGTCTGAACTTCCAGAGCTCTCCGCGGATGGCGAGCGCACCGATCAATCCGACGGTCACGAAGTCCGGTGGCGCGGGCTCGACGCGCACGACGGTCATGAGCGGGATGAGCGAGTAGAGGGCCAGCTCCAGATGCTTGGTCCAGGCGAACAGCAGGCTGATCGCCGCGACGCACACGACCGCCGCGGCGACGCGCATCACGAGGCCGCTTCCGGTCGCGACGGCGATGCTCGCGAACATCGCGATGACCGAGGCGACCACGATGAGCGGAAGGTCGGCCTGCCCCCTGGCGATCCACGGGATCGTCACGCTCGGGGTCATCAGCGCGCGCGCGGGATTAATCGAGCGCATGACGTGCCCGGGTGGACGTCGCCACACCGGTCTCCAGCAGCGAGCGGAACAGCTGGTCGTACGCGGCGAGCATCGCCTCGTGGGAGAAGTGCTCGCGCACGTGGCGATGTCCGGCGCGGCCGAACGCGCGCGCTCGGGGTCCGTCGCTGTCGAGCGTGCGCAGTGCCGCGGCCATCTCGTCGTCGCTCCCCTGCGCGGGAAGGTATCCGTTCACGCCGTCGGTCACGAGCTCCGGGACCCCGCCGACCCGCGACGCCACCACCGGAAGTCCGGCGGTCATCGCCTCCAGGATCGAGTAGGGAAGGCCCTCCCAGTTCGACGGGAGGACGAACGCGTCGGCGGCCCGAAGGTGGTCGGGGACATCGCGCCGCTCGCCCAGGATCTCCACCCGATCGCCGAGCCCGAGGGCCTCGCGCTGCGCGGTGAGCGCGGCGCGCTCGGGGCCGTCGCCCAGGATGCGCAGCCGCCACCGCTCGAGGCCGGGCTTGGCGAGCGCGCGGAGCAGCAGGGCGACGTCCTTCTGCGGCGTCACGAGCCGCGTCGCGCACACGAGCAGCGGTCGCGACGGCCACGGTCCGCGGTCGGGAGGCTCGGCCGGAGCGCCGATCCCGTTGTGGATGACGTGCAGGCGGTCGGCGCGGGCGATGCCGCGGGCCAGCGCGAGGGAGCGGTCCCACTCGGACACGCACACGATGGCCGACGAGATCCGGCCCATCGCGCGCTCGACGTTGGTCGTGTAGAGGCCGGACCATCCGGGACGGCCGGCGAACGCCCAGCCGTGCGCGGTGAACACCACGGGGATGCTCGATCCGGCGAGCGCGAGACGCACGATCGTCCCGGCTTTCGATGAGTTGACCTGCACGACATCCGGCCGGACCTTCGACACGAGCCGCTTGATCTCCCGGACCGCGAGGATGTCGCGACGCGGATCGAGTCTCCGGATCAGGTTCGCGACATGGTGGAAGGGGACGCCGAGCTCGACGCACGCGTCGGCCACCGGGCCGTGAGGCCCATGGGCGGCGACGGAGATCGAGTACTGCTCGCGGAGACCCTGCACGAGGGAGCGCACGAACGTCTGTGCGCCGCCGGTCTCCGCGAGCGTGACGACCACGAGCAGGCGGGGCTTCTCCACGCCCGAATTATGGGGGCGGGCGTCGTCCCCACGTGAGGGGTGTTTCCAGTAGTCCTAGAAGTTGCGGACCTTTCGGACCGACATGGCGCCCGCGTCGATCTGGCTGTAATCGTTGTTCGCGTAGCTGTTGCCGACCCCGGACGGGTCGAAGATCGCGGAGTTGCTCTGGCCGATGAACTTCACGCGGCGGACCGTCGT
>JAXDLF010000285.1:0-14862 GCA_034666765.1 Chloroflexota bacterium | reverse complement strand
AGCACCACCACGGCCTCGCACGCCGACGAGGACGTCGCCGCCATCGCGCCGATGCCCCCGCACGCGCACGAGGCCGGCCCGGCCGAGCATGGGCACTCCCACGAGGCGGCGGGCGCGCTGCACGTACTGACCGAGTCGCGGTTCGCGCACGAGCAGCGGCACGCGATCGGCCTCGCGAGCCTCTACGCCCTCGGACACGCGAGCGTCGTCCTGGCCCTCGGCATCGTCGCGCTCACCATCGGCGCCGTGCTCCCCGACTGGGTCGATCCGGTGCTCGAGCGCGTCGTGGGCGTCACGCTCGTGCTCCTCGGGGTCTGGGTCCTCGTCTCGGTCGTGCAGTACGTCCGCGGGAAGGGCGAGTTCCGGATGCGGAGCCGCTGGATGCTCGTCTTCGACGGCGTGCGGTACGCCTGGGACCGGCTGCAGGCGCGGATCCACGGACATCAGCACGAGCCGATCGCGCACGCCTCGCAGTACGGGCCGCGGACCGCGTTCGGCGTCGGCATGATCCACGGCGTCGGCGCGGAGACCGGCTCGCAGGCCCTCCTGCTCGCGGGCGTCGCCGGCGTCACCGGCGCGGAGGGCGTCGTCATCCTCGGGGCGTTCATCGTCGGACTCCTGATCAGCAACACGCTCGTCGCGGTCACGAGCGCCACGGGCTTCATCGGCGCGCAGCGCCTGCGCACGCTCTACGTCATCGTCGGGGCGTTCGCCGGCGTGTCGAGCCTCGTCATCGGGCTGTTCTTCATCGCCGGATTTGGCACCGCGTTGCCGGATCTGCAGGAATTGCTCTTCGGCCCGCACCAGTAGCCCACTCCGGGGCGCCCGTATCGCGCCGATCCCGTAGATTTCCGCATACTCGGCGTGCGTGCTCACAGCGGCCGGTTTCGTCGCGCTCGGACTCGGCATCGGGACCCTCGGCACGCTCATCGGCGCGGGCGGCGGGTTCATCCTGCTGCCGGTCCTCGCCCTGCTCTTCCCGCGCGAGCCGACCGGAACGCTGACGGCGACCTCGCTCGCCGTCGTCGCGGCCAACGCGACGAGCGGCGCGATCGCCTACGGCCGCCAGCGCCGCATCGACGTCCGCTCCGGCCTGGCCTTCGCCGCGGCGACGCTGCCCGGTAGCGTCGCGGGCGCGCTCCTCGCACGGTCCATCCCGCGCGGGCCGTTCGACACGGCCTTCGCCGCGGTGCTGCTCGCGCTCGCGATCGTCCTCATCCGGAGCCGTCCGGACCAGCCGCCGGCCGCGCCGCGCGGACGCGCCTGGGGCCGGATGCCACGAGCGCTCACCGATGCCGGCGGCACCGTCTATCGGTACGAGGTCCAGCTGCCGCTGGGTATCGCGATCTCGTTCGTCGTGGGGTTCGCCTCGAGCCTGCTCGGGATCGGCGGCGGCTTCATCCACGTGCCGGCGCTCATCGCCGTGCTCGGCTTCCCGGTCCACATCGCGACCGCGACATCCCACTTCGTTCTCGCGATCATGGCGACCGTGGGCACGATCACGCACGTGGCGGCCGGCGACCTCGCCGACGTGTGGCCGCGGACCGCGTATCTCGCGGCCGGCGCCGTCGTCGGGGCGCAGATCGGTGCCCGGCTCTCGACCCGGGTGGGCGGCACCGCGATCGTGCGCGCGCTTGCCGCCGCGCTCGTGATCGTCGGTCTCCGTCTCGCAGCCCAGGGCCTGCTGGGCGTCTAGGGATGCGCTGGATCGCCGTCGTGCTCGCGGCCTTCGTCCTCGGGGCCTGCGCCGACTGGAACACCGGGCAGGCGTCGAGCGTCATCGACGCGCACGTCGTCCGGGTCGTCTCGGAGGGCACCCGGGCCCCCGGGCAGCCCGGCCTCCCGGGCCAGCCGTTCCAGACCGTCGAGATCGAGCTCGACGGCAGCCTCTATCGCGGCGACCACGTGACCCTCGAATGGGGCGGGCGCGTCGCCCTGAACGCGAACGGCCTGCTCGCGCCCGGCGATCGCGTCCTGGTCTCGCAGCATCGGGGCGACAACGACGCCCGCGAGTACGCGATCGAGGACGTCGTGCGCCTGCCCTCGCTCCTCCCGTTCGTCGCCGCGCTGGTGGTCGCGCTCGTCGCGGTGGCGCGCTGGAAGGGGCTGGCATCGCTGGCCGGGCTGGCCGGCAGCATCGCCGTGTTCCTTCTCGCGATCGTTCCCGCCGTGCAGCGTGGCGAGGACCCGCTCGCCGCGACGCTGGCCGGCGCGCTCGCCGTCCTCGTCATCGCCGTCTTCGTCGTGCACGGATTCAATCGAAAGAGCCTGGCCGCGCTCGTCGGGACCACGGCGTGCCTGCTCGTCGTCGTCGCGCTCGCGGCGCTCGCCCTGACGGCCGCGCACATCACCGGCCTGGGCACCGAGGAGGCCGTGTTCCTGGCCGTCGGCTCGGCCGGCCGGATCGATCTGCATCGTCTGGTGCTCGCCGGCATCGTGGTCGGCTCGCTCGGAGCGCTCGTGGACATGGGCATCGGCCAGGCGTCGGCGACGTTCGAGCTCGCCGCGGCGCACGACGAGATGCGCGGACCGCGCCTGTACGCGAGCGCGCTGAACGTCGGCCGCGATCACATCGGCTCGCTCGTCAACACCCTCGCGCTCGCGTACTTCGGCGGCGCGATGCCGCTCGTCGTGCTGCTCTCACTGGGGAACCTGCCGATCTCGCTGTCGGCCAACAGCGAGACCATCGTCGGGTCGATGGTCGCGGTCCTCATCGCGAGCATCGGCCTCGTGCTCTGCGTGCCGATCACGACCGCGATCGCCGTCGCCCTCGTGGACCGGAGGCGGCCCGGCGCCTAGCGGAGCTCCAACGTGGCACCCGCGGTGAGGGTGCGCGACGTGCCGGCGTCGTCGGAGCGAAGCTCGAGCACGAGCGTGTACGCGCCCGCCGGCACCACGGCTCCGTGCAGGTCCCGCGTGTCCCAGGTCAGGGTCCTCGACGCGCGGCCGGCCGCCCCGACGACGGCCGGCGTGACCGCCAGCTCGCGGACGAGCACCTCGGCGGGTGCGCCGCCTCCGCCGATGCCGCTCGCCAGGACCCGGGCGGTGACCGGCCCGGTGACGCTGCCGCGGGTGACGACGATGGCGACCGGGATCGTCGCGACCGCGCCCAGCGCATACGACGGGGACACCGCGATCTCGACCCGGCCATTCGGGAGATCCGTGGGAACGACGAAGACCGTTGCCTGCCGGGCGGTCGGCGCCGGATCGGCCCCGCAGCCCGCGACGAGGATCGTCACGGCGAGGACTAGGAGCGTTTGCGGCGGCAGCTTCGGCACAGGCCGTAGAAGTCGAGGGCGGCATGGTCGACCTGGAATTCGTACCGGCGGCCGACCGACGAAAGCAGCGGCGCGACGGAGGTCTCATCCAGGTCTTCGACCCGCTGGCACCGGGTGCACACGAGATGATGGTGATGCGTGGCGTCGCACGCGATGTACGCCGAGACGTGGCCGTCGCGCTCGAACCGGCTCGCCATGCCGTCCTGGACCTGGGCTTCGAGGGCCCGATAGACCGTGGCGCGTCCAAGCGTCGGGTTCGTCGTCTTGATCCGGTCGTAGAGCTCTTGGGCGCTCAGCGCGCGGCGCGCCGACGCGAGGGCCTCCGCGACGAGCACGCGCTGGCGCGTGAGCCGCCGGCCCTGGGACGTCAACCGCTCGGGGATCTCGATGGCGGCCATGCACGGAGGATACGCGCGCCTCGCGCCGTTTGACACTCGGTCTCATCTTCGGTAGGTTGAGACTGATTCTCAGTAGGAGGGGCGCGATGTTCCGTCGGCTGACCCTAGCCGCCATCGTCGTCGTCGCGTCGGCCTGCGCCGCGACAGCCGCGCCGGCGGGTGGCACCGGGCTCGCCGTGGTTGGCGCGGAGAATTTCTACGCCGACCTCCTGGCGCAGATCGGCGGAGACCGGGTGAGCGCGACGAGCATCCTGAACGACCCAGCCGCCGATCCGCACGAGTTCGAGGCGAGCCCGCGGACCGCCAAGCTCGTGGCCGACGCGAAGCTGGTCATCTTCAACGGGATCGGCTACGACGACTTCATGCAGAAGCTGCTCGCGGCGTCACCGAGCGCCAGTCGCGTCGTGATCGACGTGCAGCAGGTTCTCGGCAAGCCCGACGACGTGAACCCACACGTCTGGTACGACCCGGCGACGATGCCGAAGGTCGCCGATGCCGCGGCCGCGGCCCTCGCGAAGCTGGACCCGCAGGGCGCGTCGTACTTCCAGGGACGGTTGGCGGCCTACCGAGCGTCGCTCGCGCCGATCGATGCGAAGGTCGCCGCGCTGAAGGCGACGTACGCCGGCGCGCCGGTCGCGTTCACCGAGGCCGTCGCCGAGTACCTGACCGAGGCGATCGGCCTCAAGGTCCTGACGCCCGAAGGCTTCACCAGGGCCGTCGAGCAGAGCATCGATCCGGCCCCCGCGGACGTGGCGGCGCAGCGCGACCTGCTGACCGGCCACCGGGTGCGGGTCCTGCTCTACAACAGCCAGGTCACCTCGCCGCTGACCAAGGACATCCAGGCTCTGGCGATCCGGAGCGGCGTGCCGGTCGTAGGCGTCGCCGAGACGATCCCCGCGAACTTCCGGACCTTCGCCGAATGGCAGCTGGCGCAGCTCGACGCGCTGGACAAGGCTCTCTCCGGATAGCCTGAGCGCGGTGAGCGGACCGGCGGCGGTGAGCTTCGAGGGCGTCACCCTGGATTACGGCACGCGGCGCATCTGGAGCGACCTGTCGCTCGAGATCGCCCCCGGCTCGTTCGTCGCCGTACTCGGTCCGAACGGGGCGGGGAAGACCTCGCTGCTCAAGGCCACGCTCGGCTTGGTGCAGCCGACCACCGGCCGAATCGCGGTCTTCGGTGCGCCGCCGCATCGGGGCGATCCGGCGATCGGCTACGTGCCGCAGCACCAGACCTTCGACCGCGACGTACCGCTGCGCGGCACCGACCTCGTGCGGCTCGGCATCGACGGTCATCGCTGGGGTGTCGGGTTACCCGATGCGGCGACGAGTGCGCGGGTGCGCAGCGCGATCGCGGGCGTCGACGCGGCCGCGTACGCGGATGCACCGATCGGCCGCCTCTCGGGAGGCGAGCAGCAGCGGCTGCGCATCGCGCAGGCGCTGGTGGGTTCGCCGCGGATACTCCTCTGCGACGAACCGTTGGCCAGCCTCGACCTGCGTCACCAGCGCGCGATCACCGATCTCATCGCCGGCTGGAGGCGTGCTTCGGGCGGCACGGTGCTGTTCGTCACGCACGACGTGAACCCGGTGCTGCATCTCGTCGATCGGGTCGTCTTTGTCGTGAACGGCCGGTGGGCGGAGGGCACCGCGGACGAGGTGCTCACGTCGGAGCGGATGTCGGAGCTGTACGGCTCGCACGTCGACGTCGTGCGCGTCCACGGACGGGTGCTCGTCGTCGGCGACTCGACGGAGTCGGGCTTCAACCTCGACGAGCCGCACCACGTTCCGGAGCCGACGCTCGTGGGGCACACCGAGGGGCACTGAGTGGATCAGCTCGTGAACCTCCTCGGATACGAGTTCGTGCAGAACGCGCTCGCCGCCGGCTTCGTCATCGCCGTCGTGTCAGGCGTGGTCAGCCGCTTCGTCGTTGCACGCAACATGTCGTTCGCGGTCCACGCGCTGTCGGAGCTCGGCTTCACCGGCGCGGCCGGGTTCATCCTCATCGGACTGTCGCCTGTGCTCGGACTGTTGACCGGCTCGCTCGTCACCGCCCTGTTCATCGGCACCCTCGGCGTGCGCGTCCGCGAGCGGGACGCGGTCGTCGGCGTGGTCATGGCGTTCGGGCTCGGCCTGGGGGTGCTGTTCCTGACGCTCTATCCCCGCTACGCGAGCGAAGCGTTCGCCATTCTGTTCGGCACGATCACGGGGGTCAGCCGGGGCGATGTCGCCCTCCTGGTCGGGATCGGCGTCGCCACGCTGGTCGCCCTCGCCTTCATCTACCGGCCGCTGATGTTCGCGACCGTCGACGCGGAGGTCGCCGAGGCGCGCGGCGTGCCGGTCCGGCTCCTGGCGGTCACGTTTCTCGTCATCACCGCCGCCGCGGTGTCGGAGGCGATCCAGGTCGTCGGCGTTCTGCTCATCCTCACATTGCTCATCGCACCGGGAGCGACGGCCGAGCGGCTCACCCCGCGGCCAGGGCGGGCCACCCTGTACAGCGTGGCGATTGCCATCTTCTGCACGATGGGCGGGATCCTCTTGTCGCTCGTCACCAATGCCCCGGTGAGTGTCTTCGTCAGCGGGCTGAGCTTCGCGTGCTACCTCGCCGCGCGCGTTGCGATCGGCCCGGCGCTGCAGCGTCGCGCGCCGCGCGGAGCCCTGGCCGGCGGCTGAGGGGTCTCATCCATTTGGTGGATGCTCCGAACGCGCCCGGACGTCAGGATGGTCACATGCCCGCCAGCCTTCGCTCCAACGTCCTGATCGGCACGCTCTTTTGGCTGTTGGTGGTCGCGCTCATCGGGGCCATCGATCTGTCGACGGGGCCCGACTACGGCTTCGGCTTCTTCTACCTCGTCGCGGTCGTCCCCGCGGCGTGGCTGCTGGGCCGGTGGCCGGGGATCGTCGTCGCCGTCGCCTCCGGACTGGTGTGGTTCATCGCGGACATCCTCGAACACCGCGCGGCCGGTCTCGGACCGATCGCGTGGAACGCGTCGAGCCGGCTGTTCCTGTTCCTGCTGGCCGCGTGGCTCGTCGACATGGTCCGCCGCGAGCGCGAGCGGCTGCGCACGCTCGATCGCGACCGCTCGCACTTCATGCGCGTGGTCGAGCACGAGCTCGCCGGACCGGGGCGGGACATCGCCGCGGGCGTGCGGGCGCTCCAGAGCGCGGGCGGCGCGACCGCGACCGAGCTGCAGCCGTTGCTCGAGCGAGCCCAGGATCTCGAGTTTCTGAGTCGCGACTTCGTCTCGCTGGGTCAGCTGCAGTCGGGCGAGCTGTGGATGCAGCATCGGCCGGTCGACCTCGGTGCCCTCGTGGAGGAGCTCCGCACCCGCCCGAGCGAGAAGGGTCCACGCATGCCCATCACGCTCTCGTCGGGCACTTTCCTCGTCGAAGGTGACGAGGCCCGGCTCCGTCAGGCCATCGGCGGGCTGATGGACGAGGCCCGCGAAGCCGCCAAGGCCTCCGACGTCAGCATCGATCTGCGCCGCGAGGCCGGACGGGCGAAGCTCACCATCGCCGGCGGGGTCGGTCCGTTCCTGCCGGCGCAGCCCGACGATCGCGGCGGCATCGGCATCGAGCTCGCGCGGATGATCATCGTCGGCCACCACGGCCGGCTGGATCACCGGCGCGAGGCGGCGTCGAAGGCCGTCCGCTTCGTCGTCGAGCTGCCGCTCCGCTAGCCGCCGATCTAGGCCGCGCGCTTCACGTCGCTCGGCGGGTGCTCCGTCTTTCGCGGCGCGCTCGGCAGTGACGCCCGCCGGATCATCAGCGCGTCCACCACGATCGCGAGCGCCGCGAGCGGCACGAAGATCGGGGCACTGACCGCGTCCCAGCCAAGGGCCGCATCGATCGAGTACGTCCCGGGACCGCCCAGCCCGATCGCGGTCGCGACGACGAGCAGCACGAGCGGGTATTCGTAGCCGCCGGCCTGGACCCAGAGGCCCTTGCTCCAGTGGGCCTTCGCGATGGCCACGAAGAGCTGGCCGACGACGAGCGCGGCAGCGATCGGCGTGAGGAACCCGACGGCCAGCGCGAGACCGCCGCCAAGCTCGGCCGCGATCGAGAGCGCGCTCCAGAGCGGTGCCGGATGGAAGCCCATCTTCCCGACGTTCGCGGTCCAGCTCCGCAGGCCCGGACCGCCACCGATGCCGACGAGCTTCTGCGCGCCGTGACCCGCGAGCAACAGGCCGACGGTGAAGCGAATGAGCAGCAGCGAGAGCGAAACATCCATGAGGCAACCTCCGCTCCCGTGCGCAGCATCGAACGGGCCAATCGCGCACCTATACTCGGGTTGAGCAACGCGCCTCTGAAGGAGCCCCCGTGGCCGACGCGATCACCCCCGACATGACCATTGCGTCCGTTACCGAACACTGGCCGGACACCGCCCGGATCTTCGCCCGGTACGGCCTCGGCTGCGCGTCCTGCGCGATCAGCAAGAGCGAGACGGTCCTGCAGGGCGCGACCGGTCACGGCGGCGGGCGGGTGAACGTCGACGAGCTGCTCCGCGACCTCAACACCTTCGCCGCCACGGGCGCGCTCCCGACCGGCCTTCCCGAAGCGACGGCGGTCGCCTCCGGCGGCGGCATGCGGGTGAAGGGCATGGCCGAGCAGAAGGGCATCAAGCAGGTCATCGCCGTCATGTCGGGCAAGGGCGGCGTGGGGAAGTCCCTCGTCGCGGGCCTGCTCGCGGTCGGGCTGAAGCGGCGCGGCTTCACGGTCGGCATCCTCGACGGCGACATCACCGGCCCGAGCATCCCGCGGATGTTCGGTGTCCGCGAGAAGCCGGGCGTCGCCGGACCGAACACCCTGAAGCCGTCCGTCTCACGTGGCGGCATCCCGATCATGTCGATGAACCTGCTGCTCCCCGGCGAGGAGGAGGCCGTCATCTGGCGCGGGCCGATGGTCTCCGGCGCGATCCGCCAGTTCTTCAGCGACGTCGCCTGGGGCGAGCTCGACTATCTCATCGTCGACCTTCCACCGGGGACGAGCGACGCGCCGCTCACGGTCATGCAGGCCCTGCCGATCGCCGGCGTGGTGCTGGTGACGACGCCGCAGGCCCTCGCGACGATGGTCGTGACGAAGGCCGTGCGGCTGGTGAAGCAGCTCGGCGGCGACATCCTCGGCGTCGTCGAGAACATGGCCTACGTGGCGATGCCCGACGGATCGCGCAACGAGGTCTTCGGACCGTCACAGGGGCTGAAGCTCGTCATCGCCGCGAACGCGCCGCTCATGGCGCGGATCCCCATCGATCCGGAGATCGCGCGGCTCGCCGACTCGGGCGGCATCGAGCAGTACGTCGCGCCCGAGTTCGAGGAGCTCATGGCGAATTTCCTGTCCGTCGCGCAGAAGACGCCCCAGCCGGTCTAGTCACCGCGTCGCCACCGGCGAGCGCGGCGCGCGGCCCGATACTGCGTCGATGAGCGTCGGCCCCCGTGCACGCCGGCTCCTGCCGCCGATCGCCGCGATGGTCATCGTCGTCGCGGCCCTGTGGCCGCTGACGCATCCGATCATGGGTGTGGGCGACACGTTCCAGTTCTGGTTCGCCGGTCATCTGGTCGCCACCGGGATCTCGCCGTATGACCGGTCAGCGTGGACCGCAGCCGAATCGACGTACGGTCCCCGGGCGGCCAACGTCGCCATGGCCTGCGCTGATCCCGACTCGGGCGCGTGCTCCTGGGTATATCCACCGGCCACCGGGTGGCTGCTCGCCCCGTTCGGCGCAGCCGGCGTCGATGCCGGTCTCCCGGCCGTTGACGGGTTCGTGCTGGCGACGGCATTCGTAGGAGTCATCACCGCGGTCTTGCTGTTCGGGCCGGTGGCGGCCGGCGCCCGGGCGCTCGTGCTCGTGACGGTCGTGGCGTCGCATCCGTTCGTGTATGACGTTCACGTCGGGCACTTCATCGGGCTCGAGCTACTGGGCGTCGTCGGCGTCGCGTACGGTCTGCGCGAACGGCGGGACTGGCCGTTGGTCCTGGGGGGCCTTGTGCTCTCTCTGACGCCGCACCTTTTCATCATCCTCGTGCCGCTTGTCGCTGTCGCGCTCGTCGCGCGCCGGCGGTGGCGCGCCATCACCCTCTGCGCGGCGGCGCTCGCCGCCCTCGTTGTCGCTGGAGCGCTCCTGGAGCCGGCGGCGTTCCCCACGATCCTGCAGCGAGCGGGCCCGAAGGCCGGGCTCACCTGGTCCACCCCGTGGGCGCTCGCCCAGCTCGTGGCTCCAACCGCTCCGCTGGTCCTCTACGTCGCGCTCGTCGGTCTGGCGGCGCTCGCGGCGATCGCCGTGTGGCGAACCGCGCCGCCCGAGGATCGGGACCTCGCCCTCATCGCGGCAGGAACGGGACTGTCGCTGACCGCCACGCCGTACGCGCAGCCGTACGACCTCCTCCTTCTCGTACCGGCGATCGCGTTCATCGCTCGAGCGGCCTCCCGCTCACGAGCGCCGCATCGAGCGGCACTTCTTGCGACACTCCCGATCCTGTATGTGGGCGGGACGTGGTTCCCGCTCATCGCGACGCGCCTCTGGGAAGACAGCAACAGCGCGCTCGCACTCGTGCCCGTGGTCGTGCTCGCTCTGGCAGCTGTCGCGTCTGCGACCGCGCGGCCTCGCGCGATCGGATCGGTCGCATGACCGACAGACCTCGGCGGAACGAGCGGCGCACCGATCTCGCCTACGCCGTCGGGCTTGGCCTCGGCATCCTTTTCGTCGTCTTCCTCGGGCCGCTCGATCGCCGGCTCGAGCTCGTGCACATCAACGACTTCTCGGGGTTCTGGGCCGGCGCGCGGGCGGTGGTGCTGGGCATCGATCCCTACGACCCCCAACGCTGGCGTGACGCGACGATCGCGTTCGGTACCCAGACTCCCGATACGCCCGTGTACGGCTACTTCCCGTGGGTGGCCGTCGCGCTCGTTCCGCTCGCGCTGCTCCCGCTGGACGTGGCCGCCTGGGTCTGGATGGTCGCGACCGTCGCGATCGCCGCGGTTGCGCTCCGCGCGCTGCTTCGCGCATACCTCCCCGGCCGGCCGGTCGAGCACGCGGTCCTCGGTGGCGCGCTCCTCGTCTCGCAGCCGGGATTCCACTCGCTCGTCCTCGGGCAATGGAGCTTCGCGTTCGTCGCCGCGCTGTCCGCGGTGACGCTGGCCCTCCGATCCGGCCGGTTCGGCCGCGCGGCGACCGCGGCGCTCGTGCTCATGGCCAAGCCGCAGCTCTTCGTCTTCGCCGCCGTCCCGCTCGCGCGCCCGAGGGTCCTGCGGATCGCGGTGCCGGCGGGGCTCGGGATCGTCGCCCTCGCGACGCTCGTCCTGCCGCACTGGATCGTCGCCTGGACCAGCGACGTCGCGCCGGCGCGACTCGCCCGGAACGCGACGGTCCCGATCGCGCTCGGCGATCTCGCCGGACCGGCGGGCACCATCGCGGGATATCTCCTCATCGTGGTCGGCGTCGTCGTCGCGACGCGCTTCGGCGCTCGCGGCGACGCGTCGCTCGCCGTCTGGCTCGCGCTGTCGAGCGCCGGGGCGCTCTACGCGTGGTCGTACGACCATCTGATCCTCCTCGTGCCGATCGTGATCGCGGCCGGCGTGCTCGCCGCGCACGGCCGACGGACCGCCCGGCTCGTCGCGCTCGGCGGCGCGGGGATCCTCCTCGTGGTCTCCCCGGTCATGTACGTCCTCGCCGTGTCGCGGCATCGCGAGAGCTTCAGCGCCGTCATCCCGGTGCTGGTCTTCGTCTTGATCGTCTCCGCACTCTGGTCACTGCGACGGGAGCCGCTAGGCTCGCCACGTTGAGCTACGCCGCGGCGACGATCGGCCGCATCGTGGCCGCTCGAGCGGCCCTCTGGGTCCTGGCCGCTACGACGATCGCCAACCTCTTCGCGTACGGCTACCAGGTCGTGATGGCGCGGCTGCTCCGGCCGGACGACTACGCGATCCTCACCGCGCTCTTCGGCATCCTCATCCTCGAGGCCCTCTCCGCGCAGGTCATCCAATCGGCCACCGCGCGCCTCGTGGCGCAGTACAAGGTGCGCGGGGAGGAGGCGGCGCTGCACGTGTTCGTGCGGCGGTGGACGCGCCGCATCGTCGTCGGCGCGGGACTCCCGGCGCTCGCGGTCGTCGTCGCGGCTCCGCTCTTCACGCCGGTCCTCGCGCTGCCGGTCACCGCCGTGGCCCTGCTCGGGCTCGCGCTGTTCGTCACCGCGCTGCTCACGTTCACCGGCGGGCTGCTGCAGGGACTCGGGTACTTCGGCTGGTTCGGCTGGTACTTCATCATCCAGGCCTTCATCCGCCTGGTCGTCGGGGTCGGTCTCGTGTACCTCGGCTTCGGCGTGACCGGCGCGATCGTGGGCGCCGTCGCGGCGCTCGGCGCGGGACTGGTCCTGTCCCTGGTGCCGCTCGCCCCGCTGTTCCGTGCCGCGCGCGGCGCCGTCCACACCGTCGAGCTCGGAGCCGCGGAGACCCGCTTCTTCCTGCTCGCGTCGGTGATCATGCTCGCCTACGCCGCCCTCACCAACGTGGACGCCGTCGCGTCGCGGGCGCTGCTGCCGCCGACCGATGCCGGCGCCTACGCCGGCACCATCACCATGGCCAAGGTCGTCCTGTTCGCGCCGATCGCCGTCGGCTTCATCCTCCTCGAGCGCACCGCGCGCGCCCACGCGCGGGGCGAGGACACCGATCGTCCGTTGTTCCTGGCACTCGCGTTCACCCTCGTGACGAGCGGCGCGGTCACGGTCGCCTACCTCGTCGCGCCGGCCTTCTTCACCCGCATCGTGGTCGGCGACCAGTACCCGCTCGCGGCGGCGCTCATCGGACCGTACGCCGTGGCCGCGCTGCTCAATGCGCTCCTGTCGCTGTGGATCGCCCACTTCATCGGCCGGGGCCAGATGCGCTTCGGCCTCCTGCTCGCGGCCGCCGTGCCGGTCGAGATCGCGCTGATCCTGACCGCGCCGCACGACGCGGCGACCCTCGTCCGGATCGTGCTCGGCGTCGCCGTCGCCACGCAGGCCGGGGCGCTCGCGACGTACGTCTGGGAGCGGCGGCGGCGGGGGCCGGCCGCGTGATCGCGGAGGGCGGCACGGATCGGGCGATCATCCGGAGCGGCGTCATCCTGACCGCCACCGGCGTCGTGTCCGCGGCCACGGTGCGCCAGGCGATCGACGCGACCAACGGGACCCTCATTCTGGGCCTCGGCTTCCTCCTCTATCTCGGTCTCATCTTCCTCGCCGCGCCGCGGCGGCCACCGCCCCTGACGCCGCAGATCGCGTTCGCGGCCTTCGCTGTGATCTACCTCAGTGGCGCGGTCGCGCAGCGCGCGGACCCGATCGCGACGGCGCTCTACGTCGTCGCCGGCGCGCTCGCGTACGTCGCGACGTCGCGGCTCTTCAGGCCGCTCGCGGTCGCGGGGTTCGCGCTCTGGACCCCGGCCTTCCGGCTCTTCGGACCGGACCCGCTCGCCGGGCTCTATCCGGCCGGCGATGCCGTCGCGGCCGTGCTCGCGCTCCTGTTCCTCGTGGCGACGCTCATCGGGCGACGGCCCGACGGCGCCGGCGAGCACCTTCGGCGCGTCGGCCTCGGCGTGCTCGCCGTGGCGTGCGTCGCCCGCATCAGCGAGCGCCATTTCGTCGTCGCGTCGCCGGGCGTCATCGCGCCAGACGACCTCTGGGCCCTCGTCGTCGTCGCGGTGCTGCCGCTGCTCGCCGTCGCGAAGCTGCGCCCGCACCTGCGCGACGCGCTCGCGACGGGCGTGGCCCTCGGCGCGTACCTCCTCGTGGGCATCGCGCTCATCGCCGGCAAGCCGTACCACGTCGACAGCGTCGCCGTCGTGCATCGCGCCGCGGACCTGCTGCTCCAAGGGCAGAACCCCTACGTCACGCTCGACATCCCGGAGGCGCTTCGGCACTTCGGTATCGACGCGGCGCTCGTGACGCACCTTCAGGACGGCACCCCGCTGCACGCGCTCAACTACCCGGCGCTGTCGTTCCTCGTGCTGGTGCCCTTCGTCGCCCTCGGCCTGCAGGACGTCCGGCCGATCTATCTGGCCGAGATCCTGATCCTCACGGTCGCGCTCATGCGCCGGGCCGGGCTGCCCTGGCGCCCGCTCATCGCCGCGGCGGTCGTCGGCAACGCGGTCATCGCGCGCCAGAACGTGCTGGCCGGCGTGGATCCGCTCTGGGCCATCGCGACGCTGTGCGCGTTCCTCTTCATCGGCCGGCGGTGGCTCTCCGCCGTGTCGCTCGGCGTCGCCGTGGCGGTGCGGCAGCCGGCCTGGTTCTTCGCCCCGTTCTGGGTCCTCGCGGTATGGAAACGGCACGGCCGCCGCGAGGCCCTGCGCCGCGCGGGGCTCGCCGCGATCGTCGCGGCCATCCCGAATGTGCCGTTCTTCCTCGCGTCGCCGGGTGAATTCCTCGCTGGCGTCACCGCGCCGATGATCGGCGCGCTGGAGCCCGATGGGATCGGGCTCATCCGCTTCTCCCTGGACGGCGGGCTGCCGTTCCTGCCGCGCCCGGCCTACGCGGTGCTCGCGGTCGTCGTGCTCGGCGGGCTGCTCGCCGTGCTGTGGCGCGGCTGGCGTCGCCTGCCAAACGGCGCGCTGATCCTCCCGAACGGCGTGCTCTGGGTCGGGTGGCGCTCGCTCCAGAACTACTTCAGCTTCGCGGCGATCTTCGCCCTGGCCGCGGACGAGGACCTCGTCGCCGGGCAACCGGCGGCGCGCGACCCGGCGGCGCCGGACTGAGGGCTAGCGCGCGGTCGAGACCGGGACCAGGCGACTGTCGGTGCGGAGCCCGTGCCGGTGCAGTAGGAACGTGCCGACGACGGCCAGCGTGCCGAGGCCGTAGCGGATCGACCGCCGTACACCGACCGACGAGGCTTCGGCGAAGTAGCGCGTCGGCACCGGCCGCTCGGTGATCCGCAGCTGCGCGGCGACGACCTGCGCGATCAGCTGCTGGTCGAACACGAAGTCGTCGCTGTTCCGGTCCCACGCGATCGTCCGCAGCAGGCTCGCCGAGTACGCGCGGAAGCCGGTGTGGTACTCGGAGAGGCGCAGGCCGAAGATCCGGTTTTCGAGTCCGGTGAGGAATCGGTTCGCGACCCACTTCCACTTCGGCATGCCGCCGGCGATCGGATCGCCGAGGAACCGCGAGCCGAGGACCATGTCCGCCGTGCCCGCGAGGATCGGCGCGATGAGCTGTGGGATGCACCGCGGG
>JAXDLF010000284.1:0-6225 GCA_034666765.1 Chloroflexota bacterium | reverse complement strand
GTTCGGCCGCGCGCCTCGCGCTCTCGGCGTCGGGACGCAGGTAGAGGTAGCCGCTCGTCGCTCCCACCGCCGCCGCCGCGATCGCGAGGCCCTCGATGACGAGCTCCGGCCGCTTCAGCAGGATCGTGCGGGCGAGCGGGCTGCCCGGATCCGCGTCGTACGCGTTTGCGACGACGTACGCGCTCCCACCGGCGGCCGCCGTGCGGGCCGTCGCGAGCTTGCGGGCGAGCGGGAATCCGGCGCCGCCGCGGCCGCGAAGGCCGCTGGCCTCGATGAGCGCGATGAGCTCGTCGGGTGCCATCGCCCGCGCGCGATCGCGCTCGTGCGCGGCATTGACCTCGGTGTCGAGGATCCGGTACGCGGCGCTAGTCGGCAAAGGCCGGCTCCAGCGGGTGGGTCACCTCGTGCTCGTGCAGGCGATCGTGCGACGGGGCCGGGCTCTGCTCGGGCCAGACCCCCGCGATCGCGACGTTCCCGGTGTAGCGGCGGCCGCCGCGCGGGATGGCCGTGCCCTGGCCCTCCGGCGCGCCGCGGAAGTTCGAGAGCAGCGATGCGGTCGTGTAGAGGTGGGTCATCGGCACGTCGCACGCCTGCGCGATGCGCTCGGCCGCGCTCCACGGCAGATAGCCGTAGGCGGCGTTCGTCGCGTAGAGGACCCGGGTGAGCCGGTCGGCGCCGTCCGGGGTCTCGCGGAGGATGCGGTCGACTGGCCCGAAGTCGAGGCCGCGCTCGGCTTCGGCGGGCACGGTGAGCACGGCGGTGGACAGTGGACGGCGATCGCCGTACGGAGCGGTCTGCACCATCCGGATCCGGTAGTAGGACGCGCGCGGCGCGATCGGCGGCCGCTTCCGGAACGCGTTGCGGAACGTGTAGGAGATCGAGATCGCGCGGGGCGGGCAGGCCTTCTCGCACATCAGGCACGACTCGCACTTAAAGATGCTGGTCTCGGGCTCGAGCAGCAGCGCGATGAGGCCGCGGCTGCGCTCGGGCAGCTCGCGCTTCTCGTACGGGTACTTGCGCGTGACGCTCTTGCGCATGAAGACGTGGCTCAGCGTCCGCTTCATGCCGTTGAGGATCCCGAGCATCTAGACGCTCACCTCGATCACCGGTCGACGTCCCCGAGGACGATGTCGATCGAGCCGAGGATCGCCACGACGTCCGCGACGAGCCGGCCCTGGAGCAGCCACGGGAGGATCTGCAGGTTCGTGAACGAGGGCCCGCGCATCTTCGCCCGGAACGGGTTGGGCGCCGATCCGCCGCTCGAGATCATGTAGATCCCGACCTCGCCCTTCGCCCCCTCGACCGTGTAGTACGCCTCGCCCCGCGGGCACTTCCACACGTGGCCGAGCCGGGCGCGGACGGCGCCGCCGGGCAGGTTCGCGATGCACTCGCGGATGATGTCGACCGACCTGCGCAGCTCGCCGAGCCGGACCTTGTACCGCGCGTACGCGTCGCCTTCGACCGACGTGACCGAGGCGAAGCTCTTCAGCTCCGGGTAGATCGAGTACGGACGATCCCGACGGAGATCCCAGTCGACGCCGGACGCGCGCAGGATCGGACCGGTGAGGCCGTACTGCACGGCGACGTCCGCGGGGATCCCGCCGACGCCGATCGTGCGCTCGAGGAAGATCTCGTTCGTCTCGAACAGCTCCACGTAGTCGCGCTCGATGTGCTGGGCGAACCGATCGAGGAAGCGCTCGAGCTTGGACAGCATCCCCGGAGGGAAGTCGTAGAGCACGCCGCCGGGCCTGAAGTAGTTGAAGTTCATGCGCGACCCACAGAGCTCCTCGAACATGTCGAGAATCTCCTCGCGGTCGCGGAAGCAGTAGAGCATCGGGGTGGTCGCGCCGACGTCCAGGCCGTAGGTACCGAGCCACACCAGATGCGACGCGCAGCGCGACATCTCGTCGACGATCACGCGGATGTACTCGGCGCGGCGCGGGATGTCGATGTCGGCGATGGCCTCCATCGCTCCGGCGTAGCAGTGCTCCTGGAGCATGTTGGAGACGTAGTCGGCCTGATCCGCGTAGCGGATGCCCTGGTGGAATGTCCGCCACTCGAAGATCTTCTCGAGCCCCCGGTGCAGGTAGCCCATGACCGGGACGCACTCGATCACCTTCTCGCCCTGCAGCTTGAGCACGAGCCGGAGCACGCCGTGCGTGGACGGATGCTGCGGGCCCATGTTGAGGATGAGCTCCTCGGTCTCGAGGCCTTCGTCGCTCTCGATCACCGGAAGCGTGACGCGGCCGGCGTCCTCGATGGCGGCGCGCTCGCGGTCGATGGTGGTCAGCTGCTCACCCGCCCTTGAAGATCTTCTCGCGAAGGCGGAGCACGCCCTCGGTGAGGGCCTCGGGCCGGGGTGGGCATCCCGGCACGTAGACGTCGACCGGCACCACCGTGTCGACGCCCTGGAGCGTCGCGTAGCTGTCCCAGAACTCGCCGCCGGAGCTCGCGCAGTTGCCCATCGCGATGACCCACTTCGGCTCGGGCATCTGCTCGTACAGCCGGCGGAGCCGCGGGGCCATCTTGTGGGTCACCGTGCCGGCCACGATCATCACGTCGGCCTGGCGCGGGCTCGACCGGAAGACCTCCGCGCCGAACCGGGCGAGGTCGTGATGCGACGCCGCGCTCGCCATCATCTCGATGGCGCAGCAGGCGAGGCCGTAGCCGAGGGGCCAGGGGCTTCGCGAGCGCGCCCAGTTGACCAGCATGTTGACCGTCGTGAAGACGATGTTGTCGTCGCTGGCGGTGACGCCGGCGATCATCCGCGGCTCGTGGCCACCCATCCCCGTTTGGGTCGTGATCGGCCGCCGCTGGACGACGTCCTCCTCGAAATCGATGGGATGGACGTCGGTGGGGGGTTTCTGATCGATCGCCATTCCAAGGCTCAGTCTAGCGGGCTATTTCGTGACTTGCCCGCAGCAACGCGACCAGCGACGCGTGCAAGGGCTCGCCCGAGGCGACGATCTCGGTGTGCTCCGTCCACGTCACCGCCCCACCGGCCTCGCGCACGAGCAGCTCGCCCGCGGCCGAGTCCCACGGCGAGCGCGATACCTCGAAGTACGCGTCGAGCCGGCCCGCCGCGACCCACGCGAGATCCAGCGCGGCGGAACCCGCGCGACGGATGTCTCGGACCCTGCCCGCCAGCCGCGCCACGACGGCGGCCTGGGCCGCTCGCTCGGTCGCGTCGTAGCTGAAGCCGGTCGCGACGAGCGCCGTCGCGGTCTCGCCGACCGTCGTGGTCGCGAGCCGCCGGCCGGCGAGATGCGCGCCGCGACCGCGCGCGGCGATGAAGAGCTCGTCCCGCGACGGGTCGTACACCGCGCCGGCGAGCGCGCCATCCCCATCGGCGCACGCGATGCTCACGCACCAGTGCGGGACGCCGTAGAGGTAGTTGATCGTGCCGTCCAAGGGGTCCACGAGCCACCGGAGGCCGCTGGGGCCCTCGTGGCCCGAGCCCTCCTCCGCGACGACCGCGTCGTGCGGCCGCCGCTCCGCGATGAACGCCACGACCGCCCGCTCCGCGCGCTCGTCGGCCTCGGACACCAGGTCGGTCGCGGTGGACTTGCTGCGCACGCCGACCGCCGGACCGCGGAATCGCTCGACGAGGACGGCCGCCGCCGACCGGGCGGCCCCGATCGCGATCTCGAGCGCGCCATCCGCGGTCAGCGTCGCGGCCTCAGGCGCGATGTGCGCCCGGCTTTCCGTCGTCGACGACGAAGGTCGCGATCGTGCTGACGGTCGCCGTCGGAGCGGCCACGGTGGACACCGCGCGGAAGTCTGCCGTGAGCCGGCTCGGCTCGAGCGTGCACCGCACGTACCCGCGGTGGTTGTCGAAGAACCGCAGCTGCGGGTTCTTGGCCGATGGATCGAACTGCGTCGAGGCCGGGGACGGGTCACCCTCGGAGCTGATGGACGTCCCGAGCAGCTCCGTGGCGACCGTCGCGGAGGCGCGGTCGGTGAAATCGCGTTTCAGGTCGTAGACGAAGTCCACGTGGCTGTCGCCGGAGAGCACCACCGGGTTCTTCGTGCGCGCGAGCCGCTCGAGGATCGTCTGGCGGTCGGCCACGTAGCCCATCCAGTTGTCGACGCCGTCGAAGCGGCGGGTGGCCGGGTCGGGGCTCGAGTCCTGCTGCCCGAACCGCACCGACTGCGCGACGAGGTTCCACGCCGCCCGGGACGTGTCGAGCCCGTCGAGGAGCCAGGCCCGCTGCTCCGCGCCGAGCATCGTCCGCTTCGGGTCGAGGCTCGCCGGGCAGTAGCCAGAGGGCGTCTGATCCCGATCGGCGCAGAGGGCCACCTCGGGCGAGCGGTACTGCCGCGTGTCGAGCACGTGGAACGTCGCGAGATCGCCGAACGACAACGACCGGTACAGCCGGAGGCTCGCGCCCGTCGGCGTCGGGCCGCGGATCGGGAGGTGCTCGTAGAACGCCTGGTACGCGTTGGTCCGCTCGACGATCGCCTGCTTGTTCTTCGGGTCGCTCGCGTCGATGCCGCCGGCGTAGTTGTTCTCCACCTCGTGGTCGTCCCAGGTCACGATCCACGGGACCGCGGCGTGCGATGCCTGGAGATCCGTGTCGGTCTTGTACTGGGCATACCGATCGCGGTAGTCGGCGAGCGTGAACGCCCACCCGCGCTTCGCGTAGTCGCGCACGCGATCGCCGCGGGCATCGCCCTCGTAGATGTAGTCGCCGAGGAAGAGCACGGCGTGGAGATCCTCCCGCGCGAGGGCCGCGTGCGCCGTGTAGAAGCCCTGGGTGTAGTTCTGGCACGAGGCGATGGCGAAGCGGAGCTGCCGCGGGCTCGTGCCACGGGCCGGAGCGGTGCGGGTGCGGCCGACGGGACTGTCGAAGCCGCCCGCCCGGAAGCGGTACCAGTAGCCGCGGTCGGGCTCCAGCCCGGTGACGTCGACGTGCACCGAATGGGCGAGCTCGGCCACGGCCGTCGCGGTCCCGGTGCGGGCGACGTCCCGCAGCGCCTCGTCGCGGGCCACGGTCCACCCGACCTCGACCGGCGCGGTGCCCATCCCGCCGCCGCGCAACGGATCCAGCGCGAGGCGGGTCCACAGCACGACCGCGTCCGGCAGCGGGTCACCCGACGCCACGCCGAGGGTGAAGGGATCCCGGTCGAGCTTGACGGCGGAAGCCGGGGTGCAGGCGGCGAGCGGCGCGAGCGCGGTAAGCGCGGCGATGCGGGCGGACGCGACGAGGAAGGCCCGCCGGCGCAACGAACGCGGGACGGCGGTACCCACCGGAGGCACCGGACCATTCTGGCGCACCGGTCCGGATGTCATTGCCGGGAGCGCATCAACCCGCGGATGGTGGTGCGCTAGCGATCGGAGCCCGCCCTACGCGGTCGCGCTCGCCTCGTGGGCCCGGTATTGGAGCTCGTAGAGCCGATGGTAGACGCCGTGCTGGTTCAGCAGCTCCTTGTGCGTTCCGATCTCGGCCACCCGTCCCTTGTGCAGCACGACGATGCGATCGACGTTCTGGATCGTCGACAGCCGGTGGGCGATGATGATCGAAGTCCGTCCGACCATGAGCTTCCGGAGCGCGTCCTGGATCAGGTGCTCCGTCTCGGTGTCGACCGACGAGGTCGCCTCGTCGAGGACCAGCATGATCTCGGGGTTGAACGCGATGGCCCGCGCGAAGGCGAGCAGCTGCTTCTGGCCGACCGAAAGCGTCGAGCCCCGCTCCGTGACCACGGTGTCGTAGCCGTCCGGAAGGCGGTCGATGAACTTGTCCGCGTTGACGAACCGGGCGGCCGCGCGGACCTGGTCGTCGGTGATGCCGGACTCGTTGAGGCGGATGTTGGAGGCGATCGTCCCGGCGAAGATGAACGGGTCCTGGAGGACGACGCCGACGTGGCGGCGCACGTCGCGCTGCGCGAGATCCCGCAGGTCGACGCCATCCAGGAGGATCCGGCCCTTCTGCACGTCGTAGAACCGGGAGATGAGGCTGATGATCGAGGTCTTGCCGGCGCCGGTCGCGCCGACGATGGCGACGCTCTCCCCCGCCGAGATCTTGAAGTCGACGTCGCGAAGGACCCAGTCGTTCTCGTTGTACGCGAACGAGACGTTCTCCAGCGTGATCTCGCCGCGGACGCTCGGGAGCTGGAGCGGGTGTGGCGCGTCCACGATGGTCGCCTTCGTGTCCAGCAGCCGGAAGACCCGCTCCGAGGACGCCATCGCCGATTGCAGGATGTTGTATTTCTCGGAGAGATCCT